>JAISTO010000195.1 GCA_031272575.1 Treponema sp.
TCCTACCCCACTCCCTACTAGCCACTCCCCACTCCCCATGCACCTGCTCCCATTCCCAATTCCCAAGTCCCAATTCCCAAGTCCCTATCGTGCATTAATCAAATCCTTCCAGCCTTGCACTACGCGGCTGAGGACGGTTTTTGTTATGTTGAGTGACATCTGCGCCTTCGCTTGCGCGATGGTGATGTCGTGCGCGTCCACGGAGTCCGGGTCCGTGATCGCCGCCTGCTCGAGCGCGTTCGCCCGCATGGCGTTCGCGCTGACCCCGTCGAGCGCGGCAAGGAGCGTGGACGCGAAGTCCCCGTCAGCCTGCCGCGCGCTGGTCTGCCGCGTGGTGCTGCCCACGCCATCCGCGAGCAGGTCCGCGCTCTCAAGCGTCATGTGCTTCGGGTGCGTGACGCGAAGCGCCAACTCCGGCCCGGCCAGCAAGTCAGGTCTCATTATCGTCATAGTCCCTCCTTTGGGAGTAGGGAGTGGCGGGCGTGGAGCGCTTGGGGAGTGGGGTGCGTTTGACTTATAGGTCGCGATTACTACCGGACAGTTTGCCGGTAGTACGCGCGACCCACTTGCAAAGCGCTCCGCGCCCGCACCCTACTCCCTACTCCCTATTCCCCATTCCCTATCCCCCCTACTCCCTATCCCCCTATTCCCCACTCCCTACCCCCGGCCTATCTCCATCGCGCGCTGGAACATCGACTTGGAGCCGTCGATGATCGAGGCGTTCGCTTCGTAGGCGCGGGTGGCGGCGATGAGGTCGACCATCTCGGTCACCACATCCACGTTGGGCATCTCGACATAGCCCTGCCGCGGTCCGCTTGTGATCGCGTCCGGGTGGGTCGGGTCGTAGACGAGCCGGTTCTGCGCGGCGCTGTCCTTCTGGATCTCCGCGACCCGCACCCCCTTACCGAGGCCGTTGTCCAGGGCCTGCGGCAGGTAGGGGCTGCGCCACGAGGGCGTCTCGGCCCGCGGCCGCATGACGACGCGGCTCCGGCGGAAGGGCCCCCCCTCCGCGGTGCGCGTCGTGGACGCGTTGGCAATGTTGTCCGCTATCACATCCGAGCGGAGCCGTTCCGCCGACATCCCCGTGGCGGCAATGTTTATCGCGCTAAATAAGCCCATCGTTTATCCCCTCAGCACCAAATTCACCTGACTGAACTCGAAGGCCATGGCCTGCGCCATGAGTGAATAGCGCATCTGGTTTTCGAGCGCAAGCATGAACTCCTCTTCCGGGTTCACGTTGTTCCCGTTGTTGTTCGCGGTACTCAGGAAGTCGAGCACCTTGCGGGGCTTGACGTCCTTGTAATCGCGCGGCTCCCAATCGGCCATGTGGCGCGGGTCCGTGCGCGTCAATTCCAGGGCCGGGCGCTCCTCCTCGCTCGCGAGGGCGCGTTTCAGTTCGCTCTCGAAGTTGAGGTCCGAGCGCTTAAAGTTCGGCACGCCGGAGTTGGCGATATTGTTGGCGATCACCTGCCGCCGCATTTCCTGCGCGTCCATGCCCCTGTGGAGCAGGTCCAGCGTCTTTTCAAAGGTACTAACGTTCATGCTTCCTCCCACTTAAGTTGTCGGCATTTCGGGGGAAAAGGTTTAGGGTGGGGAGTGGACGGTGGACGGTGGAGGACGTTATGCGAAAGTCTTTCGTAGTACCCCATGCATATCGGTAGTACCAAAGCCTGCGAAGCGCACCCTCCACCGTCCATTTTCCACCGTCCACCGTCCACTCCCTACAAAATATACCTCCCCAGGTCCTGATCCTTTACTATGTCGGCCAGTTTTTCGTCCACGTATGCCACGGTGATGGGGACGGTGGTGGGGCCGATGTCGGAGGCGTCGAAGGAGACGTCCTCCAGCAGGGCCTCCATGATCGTGTGGAGGCGGCGGGCGCCGATGTTCTCGAGGCGCGAGTTGACCTCCGCGGCCAGGGCCGCGAGGCGCTCGATGGCCTCCGGCTTGAAGTCGAGTTCCACCTTCTCGGTCGAAAGGAGGCCCTGGTACTGGCGGATAAGGGCATTCTTCGGCTCCCTGAGGATGCGCAGGAACTCGTCCTTGCCGAGCGAGTCCAGTTCCACACGGAGCGGGAAGCGCCCCTGCAGTTCCGGGATCAGGTCGGAGGGTTTGCTGATGTTGAAAGCCCCCGCCGCGATGAAGAGGATGTGATCGGTGGTGATGGGGCCCCACTTCGTGCCGACCGTGGCCCCCTCGACGATGGGGAGTATGTCCCGCTGCACCCCCTCGCGGGACACGTCCGGGCCGCCCCCCCGCTCCTCCTTCACCGCGATCTTGTCGATCTCGTCGATGAAGACGATGCCGGTCTCTTCCACGCGGCGCTTCGCCTCGTCGATCATCTTCTCGCGGTCCACGAGTTTCTCCGCTTCCTCGTTGATGATGATCTCGCGGGCCCGCTTCACGGTGACGACCTTGCGCCGGCTGCCCCCGCCCATGGAGCCGACCATGCCCATGACGGCATTCATCATCTCCTCCATGCCGCTCCCGCCGAACATGGCCATGTCCGGCAGTTCCGGGCTTTCGTTCACCATGAACTCGACGTTGCGCTCCTCCAGTTTACCGGAGCGGAGCATGGCGCGCATCTTTTCGCGGAGGGCCGCGGCCGCCGGATCCGGCGGCTCTTCCTCAGGCTCCTTCGCCTGCTTCGCGGCCTTTTTCTTTTTGGCGCCGTCCCCCGCGGGGGCATCAGCGGCGGCGGCGGCATCCTTGCCGGTGTCTGCATCGGCAGCGCCATCGGCGCCCACCTCCTCGAAGAGGGCGATGGTCGCCGTCTCCTCGTCGTCTCCGGCATCATCGCCGTCGGCGCCCCCCTCGTCATCCCGCATGATCGGGATGCCCACCTTGATCGTCGTGCCGACGATAGAGGGCCCGGGCGCGCCGCCGGCCGGGTTGAACGAGAAGCCCCCCATCGGCATGATCACCGGGCCGGGGCCTTTGCCCTGGGGCTTCTTCTTCTTTTTGGGGATAAGGAGGTCGAGCAGGACCTCCTCCGCGCGTTTTTCGGCCTCGCCCCGCACCGCGGCCTCCATCTCCTGCTTCACCATCTGCACACCGGCTGACATGAGGTCGCGGATCATCGACTCGACGTCCCGGCCCACATAGCCGACCTCCGTGTACTTGGTCGCCTCGACCTTGATGAAGGGCGAGCCTGCCATGCGCGCGAGGCGGCGGGCGATCTCGGTCTTGCCCACGCCGGTCGGCCCGATCATCAGGATGTTCTTCGGCGCGATGTCCTCCCGCAGTTCCGGGTCGAGCGTGAGCCGCCGTATCCGGTTTCGCAGCGCGATCGCCACCGCCCGCTTCGCCTTCTTCTGCCCGATGATGTACTTGTCCAGTTCAGACACGATCTCCTTGGGGGTGAGCGTGTCCATGCCCTTCCGCGCTTCCGCGCTGTCGTTATTCGCCATGCTTCTTCTCCTTCGGCGCGTCCGCGTCGAGTTCTTCAAGGGTGATCTGCGCGTTCGTGTAGATGCAGATATCCCCCGCAATTTTCAAACTTTTTTCCGCGATCTCCCGCGCGGAAAATGCCGAGCCCTGCAAAAAGGCAAGCGCCGCCGCGTACGCGTAGTTGCCGCCCGACCCGATGGCAAGCGCGTCCCCCGCGGGCTCGATCACATCGCCGGTGCCGGACACGAGGAGCGTCTTGTTGAGGTCCGCCACGAGGAGCAGGGCCTCGAGCCGGCGGAGGCTGCGGTCGATACGCCACTCCTTTGCCAACTCGACCGCGGCGCGGGCAAGGTCGTTGGAGTACTCCTTCAGTTTGCCCTCGAAGCGATCGAAGAGGGTGAACGCGTCAGCGGTCGCCCCCGCGAACCCGCACAGCACCTTGCCGTCCGCCAGCCGGCGCACCTTGCGGGCATTGTTTTTCATCACCGTCTCGCCCATGGTCACCTGCCCATCGCCCGCCATGGCCACCTTCCCATTGCGGCGTACCGCCAGGACCGTGGTCGAGCGGATTCTTTGCTTTTTCTCCATACGTGTTTTCTCCTTTTGGGGGAGTGGGGAATGGGGAGTGGCTAGTGGGGAGTGGGGTGCGTTTGACTTATAGGTTGCGATTACTACCGGACAGTTTGCCGGTAGTACGCGCGACCCAATTGCAAAGCGCTCCGCGCCCGCACCCTACTCCCTACTCCCTATTCCCCATTCCCTATCCCCCCTACTCCCTACTCCCTATTCCCTACTCCCTATCCCCGCTTACTCGCCGTGCGGATGCGCCTGCTGGTATACTTTCCGCAGACGCTCCATGTTGACATGCGTGTAGCGCTGGGTCGTGCTGATGCTTGCATGGCCCAACAGTTCCTGCACTACCCGCACGTCGCAGCCTGAGTTGACGAGGTGGGTCGCGAAGCTGTGCCGCAGGCTGTGCGGGTGGATGTTTTTGCCCAGGCCGGAACGCTCCGCGTAGCGGGCGATGATCCAGCGCACCCCCGGCACCGACAGCGCGCCCCCCTTGAGGCTCACGAAGAGCGAGTCCGTGGGGCGCTCTGCCTTTATGCGCGCGGTTCTGGCCGGGAGGTACGCGGCAAGCGCTTCCCGGGCCTCGTCCGAAAAAAAGACCGCCCGCTCCTTGTTGCCCTTCCCGATGATCCGCGCGCGCGAGAGGTCCCGGTCGACGTTGCCCAGCGTGAGGGACACCAGTTCCGAGATGCGCAGCCCGCCGGAGTACATCGTCATTATAAGCGCGCGGTCCCGCTCCGGCCAGAGTATGCCCTCCTTGCCGGGCAGTTCCGAAAACCGCGCCATCTCCTGCTCCCACAGGAAGACCGGCAGCACCCGCGGGGCCTTGAGGTTCCGCAGCGCGTCGCAGGGGTTTTCGGCCCGCTCGCCGAAGCGGCAGAGCCAGCGAAAAAAGCCCCGCACGGAGGAGAGGCAGCGGTTCACGCTCGGACTCGAGCGCCCCTCCGCCGAGAGGTCCGCAATAAAGCCCCTCAGCTCCCGCGCGTCCGCCTTTTCCGGCAGCACCCCCCGGTTCGCGCAGTACGCGGCGAACTGGGCAAGATCGTTCCCGTACGCCGCCAGCGTATGCGCCGCCACCCCCCGCACCGCCTTGAGATAGTCAAGGTAAGCGGGAAGGCGGTTGCTTGCCGGAATTGCTTCCACGGCAGTTGCAGCGCTTGCCGGCTTGGTAGTCACTTTTTCTTTCACTTTGGTACCTTCTTTGGGGAGTGGGGAGTGGCTAGTAGGGAGTGGCTTGCGCTTAGCCCGTAAGTTGCGCGTACTACCGTCAAACATTCCGGTAGTCCGCGCAACCTTCAAGTCTCGCGCACCCTACTCCCTATTCCCTACTCCCCACTCCCCACGCTGTGCAAATAATCACACTCCGGATTAATGCACGCCTTAGCCGGCTCGTCGTCGGCGCCTTTGCGGGAGCCTTTTTCGACGAGGAACCAGCCGCACTTGGGGCAGTTCTGGGCAAGGGGCTTGAAGTGGCTCAGGAAGTCGCAGTCCGGGTAGCGGTCGCAGCCGTAGAACTCCTTGCCCCGCTTCTTGGTGCGCCGCGCCACCACATCGCCCCCGCACTTCGGGCACTTCGCCAGGGGCACGGACTTCGCGTTGCGGCATTCCGGGAAGCCGGTACAGGCGAGGAAGTAGCCGTAGCGCCCCAGTTTCTTCACCATGGGGCGCCCGCACTTCTCGCAGACCCGATCGGTGGGCTCGTCCAAAGTCCCCTTGTACGATTCGAGTGACTGTCCCACCTCATCCACATGGGCCTTGAACGGCACGTAGAAGTCCCCTATCATCGTGGGCCAGGAGACGCGGTTCTCCTCGACCGCGTCCAGTTTCGTCTCCATGTCCGCGGTGAAGCCCGAGTCGATCACATCGGGGAAACTCTCCACGAGCATATCGCAGATCATGCGGCCGAGCACGGTGGGCACCAGTTGCTTGTTCGAGCGGGTCACATAGTAGCGGTCGAGGAGCACGGAGATGATCGGCGCGTAGGTGGAGGGCCGGCCTATGCCCTTCTCTTCGAGCGTCTTGACGATAGAGCCGTCCGTGTAGCGGGGCGGCCCCTGCGTAAAGTGCTGCTCCGGCGTGAAGGGCCCGGCCTCGAGGGCATCGCCCTTCCTGATGGGGGGGAACGCGCCCCCATCCTCCCGCGAAAGGAGGAGTTTCAGCACCTTCTGGAAGCCCTTCTCCAGCACCTTCGTGCCGGACACGCGGAAGAGCGCCGTGTCCTTCCCGTTGTTCGCGTTTATGATGATGTCCGCGCTCACCGTGAGGGTGCGGGCGTTGGTCATCTGACTCGACACGAAGCGCTCCCAGATGATCGAGTAGAGGCGCAGTTGATCGCGTGAGAGGTACTGCTTCACCTCATCCGGCGTGTAGGCCACGTAGGTGGGGCGTATCGCCTCGTGCGCGTCCTGCGCGTTTTTGCCGGTCGCGTAGCGGAGCGCCTGCGGGGGCAGTTCCGCGGGGCAGTTCTTGCCGATCCAGCCGCGCACCTCCTCGAGGGCGCTTTCGGCGATCCGCACCGAGTCGGTACGCATATAGGTGATAAGGCCCACCCGCGTGCTCCCGATGGGGAGGCCCTCGTACAGTTGCTGGGCGATCTGCATGGTCTTGCGGGACGCGAAGCCCAGGCGGTTCGCCGCGGTCTGCTGCAGCTGCGAGGTCGTGAAGGGGGGCCGGGGTTTCAGGCTCTTTTCGGTCTCGCGGATCTCCTGCACGGAAGCGGGGGCACCCTCGAGGCTCTCCATGATCCGTTTGACCTCCGCCTCGTTTTTGATCGCGGGCTTTTCCCCGTTCCACAGGGCCAACTGCGCGGTAAAGGACGCGTTTTTCGCCCCCTTGCCCGCGGCGCGGAACGCCCCTTCGAGGCTCCAGTACTCCTCCGGGATAAAGGACTCGACCTCCTTCTCCCGCTCGCAGATCAGGCGGAGCGCCACCGACTGCACCCGCCCGGCCGAGAGCCCGCCCTTCACCTTTTTCCACAGCAAGGGTGAAAGGCTGTAGCCCACGAGCCGGTCGAGTACCCGGCGGGCCTTCTGCGCGTTCACCTTCGACTCGTCGATGGCGGCAGGATGCTCGGCAGCCTCGCGGATCGCCTGCGGGGTGATCTCGTTGAAGGTGATACGCTTGATCTGCGCGTCCGTGCGGCCCTCGATCGCCCGCCTGATGTGCCAGGCGATCGCCTCGCCCTCGCGGTCATTATCACTCGCGAGGAGCACCGTGCCGGAGCGCTTCGCGTCCTGCTGCAGCGCCTTGAGGATTTTTGCCCTGCCCCGCACCGTGATATACTCCGGCTCATACCCGTGCTCGACATCGATGCCGAGCCGCGACTTGGGCAGGTCGATCAGATGCCCCATAGAGGCCTTCACCGTGTAGCCCGCGCCGAGATACTTCTCGATCGTCTCGGCCTTATGCGGCGACTCCACAATGACGAGCGTCCGCTCCTTCGCGGCGGCGGCGCTCTTCGGCGCGGCCTTCCGTTTCGTTAGTACCTTTGCTGCCATGCTATCCCCCTATTTCAATTCCCATTCTTCAAGGATGACGTCCGCGCTTGCCGCGGGTTTCGCGCCGTCCGCTGCCAGTTTGCGCGAGCCTTCCCCCTGCCGCGATTCGATTCCGGCCTGGCCTACCCAGAGATCACGGTTCTGCTCGAGAGCGAAGCCGGCGGTGATCAGCGCGCCGGAGCGGGCCGGCGCCTCCTCCACCAGCACCCCCCGCGCAAGCGCCGAGATGACGCGGTTCCGCGCCGGGAAGTGCCCCGGAAAGGCCCGCTCCCCCGGCGGGTACTCGCTCAGGATGCAGCCGCCGTTCGCCAGGATGCGCCGCGCCAGGCCCCGGTTGGAGAGCGGGTAGATCATGTCGACGCCGGAGCCGAGCACCGCGGCGGTCGGAGCGCCCCCCTCTATGCAGCCGCGGTGCGCCATCGCGTCGATGCCGAGCGCGAGGCCCGACACCACCGGCACCCCGGCCTCGGCAAGCCCCCGCGCGATGCGGTACGCTTCCGCGAGCGCGGCCGCGCTTGCCTTCCGCGTCCCCACTATCGCGCAGAGAGGCTTTTCCCGCGGGGGCAGTTCCCCCCTGCAAAAAAGCAGGTAGGGGGGATCGTAGATTTCCCGCAGGAGCGCCGGATAGCGCGCATCCTCTATCGTGAGCGCGAAGGCCCCGCAGCGCTCGAGCGCGCGCAGGTCCCGTTCGGCCTGCGTCAGCGCCGCCTCCGCCTTCCAGGGGGTGCCGCGCTTCAGCGGCTTTCCCACCAGGGCGTAGAGCGCCTCGAGCGGGAGCGGCGGGATGGCGTCACTATCCCATCCGTCGGCCCCCAGGCGACGCGCCAGGGCTATGCGCTCGCGGGACGAGAGCCCCGGGATACGGCATATCCACAGCGGGAACCGCCCCGCGGGCGCGTCACTCATAGAGGCGCCTCTCCGCCATGCGGCGCAGGTCCCGCGTCACCTTGTTCTTGTCCTCATCTTTTGATGAGGACAGGAGCGCGTCGCAGGTGTCGATCGCCTCCCGGAAACGGCCCGCCCCGTAAAAGGCCCTGGCCAGGAGGAAACGCGCCTCGGTATCGCTGCGCGCGATGCCGAGGTAGGTCTCCAGCAGGGGTATGGCCTCGGCCGGGCGGTCCAACTCGAAGACATAGAGCACCGCAAGGCCGTACATGGGGCGCGCGTACTTCGGGTCCAGGGCGATGGCCTCGCGGTAGGCCTCCTCTGCCAGGTCGAGCAGCCGCGTCCGTTCCGCGCCCGCGTCCCCGTCGAAGCCGAGAGCCCCCTTCGCCGCTATGCCTGCCGACACGCCGGCGAGGTAGTGCAGGGACGGGTCCGCGGGCGTATAGCGGATCGCCTGCTGGAGCGCGGCCAGGGCCTCGTTGTGGAGCCCCTTGTCCTGCAGCCGTGTCGCCAGGATCTTCCAGTAGACGCCGGTCTGGGCCGCGATCTTCACATGGCGCTCGATCTCCTGCTCGTATCCCGCGATGGCCTCGCGCAGCCCCTCGATCGTCTCAGGCGGCCCCGCGCCCGCGTCGTAGATCCGCTCCGCGAGATCGGCTCGGCCCTTGTTCTTCTGGTACCGGACCAGCGCGATAACCCCGGCCGTAATGACCAGAATAACGCAGATGCCGGTGAATATGCCTCTCGTCTTTTTCATGTGTCTCCTGTTGGGGGGATAGGGAGTAGGGAGTGGGGCAGGAAGGGAGTAGGGAGTGGCTTGCGCCTGGCGCGTAAGTTGCGTGGACTACCATCAAGCATTCCGGTAGTCCGCGCAACCTTCAAGTCTCGCGCACCCTACTCCCTACTCCCTATTCCCTACTCCCTACCCCCCCTACTCCCCACTCCCTATTCCCTACTCCCTATCCACCCCCTCCCTCCACTCGCTGAGGCGCGGCAAAAATTGCCGGTGGCTCTCGCGGAGCAGATCCTGATCCACGTGTGTGTAGATCTGTGTCGTCGCAAGGTTCGCATGGCCCAAAAGTTCCTGCACGGAGCGGAGGTCCGCGCCGCCGCGGAGCAGGTCGGTGGCGAAGGTGTGCCGCAGGGTGTGCACCTTCGTGCTGAGCCCGGCCCGCAGCGCAAGGCCGCGGTAGTTCTTCCAGACCCCCTTGCGGCCTATCCTGCGGCCCCCGCGCGTCACGAAGAGGGCCTTCGACCTCAGCGCCTTGAGCAGGGAGGGCCTTGCCTCGCTGAGGTAGCGCCCCAGCCAGGACGCCGCCTCCGGCCCGAAGAGCACGAGGCGCTCCTTGCCGCCTTTGCCCGTTACCTTCAGCGTCCGCTCCTTCAAAAAGAGGTCGCCCAGGTTGATGCCCACCGCCTCGGAGATGCGCAGCCCGCAGGAGTAGATCACCTCGTAGAGGGTCCGGTTGCGCAGCCCCAGGGGGCTTGCGGTGTCTATCCCCGCGAAGAGGCGCTCCACCTCCCCGGGCTGCAGCGCCCGGGGGTAGCGGATGCCGCGGCGGGGGGCCTCGAGCAGGGACGCGCAGTTGTCCGTGCGTATGCGCTCGTCCTCCAGGAAGCGGAAGAAGGACCGGAGCGCGGATAGCGCCTTGGCCGCGGAGCGCGAGTCGATGCCATCCGCGCCGCGGCGGAAGGCCAGGTAGCGCCCCAGCGCCGCCGCGTCCAGGGTCTCGAGCGCCAGACGCTCCCGCCGCGTCCACTCGAGGAAGCGCCGTATCTCGAAGCGGTAAGTCTCCGCCGTCCGCGGCCGCCGCCGCTCAAGCGCCAAAAGCCGCGCGCAGTACCGAGCCAAAAGGCCGCTGTCGTTTTGTTCCATAGTCTTCGTTGGGGAGTAGGGAATAGGGAGTGGCTTGCGCTTGACTTGTAGGTTGCGCGGACTACCGAATAGTTTGACGGTAGTACGCGCACCTCACTTGCAAAGCGCTCCGCGCCCGCACCCCACTAGCTATTCCCCATCCCCCTCACTTTCTTCCCCAGAGATCCTGCCCCAGGCCGCTTCGTTTGTCGCGGGCGGCGGCGGGGATGTCCAGGTAGCCGTCCGCGCCCTTGCTGAAGTTGTCCCGCGAGTAGTCGCTGCGGGGGGGGAGGCCGCGGGCCGGGGTGCTCTTGAACGAGTCGAACTCGCTCAGCGAGATCGTGTCCGAGGGGGGGCGCTCCTCCACGGCCTCCGCGGCGGCGGCGGCGGCCGCGCGCTCGAAGCCCGTGGCGATCACCGTCACCCTCACGCTCTTGCCCAACTCAGGCTCGATGTACATACCGCAGAACTTCTTCGCCTTCTTGTCGACATCGACGGAGATGTAGTCGATCACCTTCTGGTACTCGTAGAGGCCGAAGTCCTCGCCGCAGGCCACATAGATGAGCACCCCCTTCGCGCCGGTGATCGAGGTCTCGTCCAGCAGGTCGTTGTTCATCGCGCGGGACGCGGCCTCCTCCGCGCGGTTGTCCCCCTCGGCCTCACCGATCACCATGAGGCCCTGCCCCTGGCCCCGCAGCACCTGCTCGGCATCCGCAAAGTCGATGTTGATGAAACCCGCCTTGAGGATGAGGTTGAGCATGCTCTCCACGCCCTGCCTGAGCACCTCGTTGGAGCGGTCGAAGGCCTCGAGCAACGGAGTCGTGGGGGTAATCGCGCCCATCAGTTTCTGATTGGGGAGGATGATGATCGTGTCCACCGCCCCCTGAAGTTTCGCGATGCCCGCCTCGGCCAGTTCCATGCGGTACTCCCCCTCGAAGGTGAAGGGCTTGGTGACCACCGCCACGGTGAGGATGCCGAGGCTCTTGGCGGCCTGCGCGATCACCGGGGCCGCGCCCGTGCCGGTGCCGCCCCCCATGCCGGCGGCCAGGAAGACCATGTTCACATCCTGGAGCAGGTCCCGGATCAGGTTCTCGTCCTCCTGGGCGGCCTTGGCCCCCACCTCCGGGTTCCCGCCCGCGCCCCGCCCGCCGGTGAGTTTCTTGCCGATCTGCACTTTTTCGGCAGGGCTCTTGCGGAGGTCCTGCAGGTCGGTGTTCACCGCGTAGAAACGCACCCCATGGATGTTCCGGGCGATCATCCCGTTCACCATGTTGCAGCCCGCGCCCCCGATCCCGATCACCGCGATGGTAACCGGCGCGGTATCCGCGCTTGCGTCATCCACGCCTGCGGTGTCCGCGCTTGCGGTACCAAATCCCGCCGCGTCGAGCCTGCCGGATGCGGCCATCCCCGGCACTGTCCCGAAGACCGCATCCTCAATTAAATCAAAGTCCATATCCCCTCCCTTGTTTAGGAAGTAGGGAGTGGGGAGTGGGAGTGGGGTAGGAAGGGAGTAGGGAGTGGCTAGTAGGAAGTGGGGTAGGAAGGGAGTAGGAAGTAGGGAGTGGCTTGCGCTTGGCTCGCAGGTTGCGTGAACTACCGGATAGTTTGCCGGTAGTACGCGCAACCCACTTACAAAGCGCTCCGCGCCCGCACCCTACTCCCCATTCCCTATTCCCTATCCCTCCCTACTCCCTATTCCCCATTCCCTATCCCTCCCTACTTCCTACTCCCTATTCCCTACTCCCCATCAAAAAATTTCTTCCCTTAGCCAATCCCAGATGCGGGCCAGGGGGAATTTTCCGCCTTTGGCCTTCTGGCGATCGCCCGGGGTGAAGAGACCGCGGGTCTCGCGGTCGTTGCCTTCGAGCACCAGGCCCACGGCCGCCGCGTACACGGGGCTCCGGTACTCTTCGACCAGACCCCCGGCCGCGAGCGGCAGCCCTATCCGTGTGCGCACCCCGAAGATGTCCTGCGCGAACTCGAGGGCGCCGGATAGTTTCGCGCCCCCGCCGGTCAGGACGACGCCGGCCCCGAGGCCCTGGCCCGGGGGGAAGAGCGCGTCCAGTTTCTCTTTTACCAGGAGGAAAATCTCCTCCATGCGGGGCTTCACGATGCGAAAAATTTCCTCGCGGGCTATGCTCTCCGGCGCGCGGCCCCCGCGCCCCGGCACGAGGACGTCCTCGCCTTCCACGTAGGGCCCCCAGCAGCAGCCCGCGTCAATCTTGACCCGCTCGGCATCCTCGAACGCGATCTGCTTCAGGGCCGCGATGTCGCCGGTCACCTGTATGCCCCCCACCGGCAGCGAGGCCGTGTAGAGCGGAGCCCCCCCCTGGTAGACGAGCAGGTCCGTCGTGCCCCCGCCCAGGTCCACCAGCGCTATGCCGCGCTCCTTTTCGTCATCCATAAGGACGGCGCGGCCCGCGGCCAGGGACTGGAAGATGAAGTCGTTCACCAGGAAGCCGGCGCGGTTCACGCAGTTGGCGATGTTCTGGGACCCCGTCCCCGAACAGGTGATGATGTAGACCTCCGCCTCGAGGCGCACGCCGATCATCCCTATGGGGTTGCGGATCCCCTTCTGGTTATCCACGATGAAACTCTGCGGTATCTCCGCGAGGATTTCCCTATCCATGGGGATAAGGACCGCCCGCGCGGCCTCCATGACCCGCTCGATGTCGTCGCGGGAAATCTCGCGGGTCTCGCGGCTCTTGCCGACCGCGACCACCCCCCGCGAGGAGAGCCCGTCGATATGGCTCCCCCCTATGCCGGCCCAGCAGGACTTCACCTCCTTGCCGCTCATCATCTCCGCGTTCTCGATCGCCTCCCGCACGGAGCGGAGGGTTGCCTCGATGTTGACGACAACCCCCTTGCGGAGCCCGGTCGAGGGGCTCGTGCCCACCCCGGTTATTTCGACGGCGCCGGACTCGCCGCGCTCGCCTATCACCGCGCAGACCTTCGTCGTGCCGATGTCCAGTCCTACTACCACGCCCTCGGCGCTGCTCATGGGATCCCCTCCTTTGGCGAGTATGACGCCATGCTGGTTCTGAAATCCAGCGTATCCGCGCCCCCGTAACGGGCCGCGGCTTTCACCATCATTAGTGTATACTTTAACAGGTCTTCGTTCAACTCCGACCCAAGGAGCACCCTGACCCGCTGCGATACAGGATACAACATTAACTCGAAACCGTCAAATGCCTTACGCACTATGCGGATTTCGGAGAGGGCCTGCATCAGTTCCGGCCGCCTCCGCCTGATCGTCTCCAGTTCCTCGAAGAGGCCATGGAAACGCGCCGGTATACGCGCGCCCAGGGCCGGCGGGTTGAAGACGAGCCCGGAGACCACCGGCATGCCCTTCAGGTCCTCCTCGAGGGCCCCATCCTCGGCGCCGAAGTCGATCACGACCCCCTCGCGGTCAAAGATGACGGGCACCATGCGCCCCTCAAGCATGCCGAGCGAGCAGGCCAGGGCGCTCCGGCCCTCCACGATGATGACGGCCCGGTCCGGGTAGTGCTTAAACGCCTTCGCGCGGTACACGAGATAGTAGTCCTCGAGGGCCCGGCCCGCGGCCTCGCAGTCCAGCGTGGCGAACGAGGTCCGCTCCGTGATCCCCGCGAGGCGCAGCACATCCTCGCGGAGCACGTCCCCGTCGAGGCCCCGCGCGGCCCCTTCGAGGGTCTCGAGGCCCTGCACGTCGATGTGGGCAAGCGGCATGAAGGGATGCACCCCCAAAAGCCACACCAACTCAAACGCGAGTGCCGATGCCGCCAGGGCCACCACCCACCGGATAATCTTCTCCAGCCGCGTCCTCCGCGCCGGCGCCTCAGCAGGAACACTGCGGTATTCACCGCTGCGGTATTCACCGCTGCGGTATTCGCCGTAGCTATAGTCTTCTGTCATGTCGTTACTCCTTTTGTGTTGGGGAGTAGGGAATAGGGAGTGGGGAGTAGGGTGCGGGCGCGGAGCGCTTTGCAAGTGAGTTGCGCGTACTACCGGCAAACTGTCCGGTAGTTCGCGCAACCTACAAGTCAAGCGCAAGCCACTCCCTACTCCCTACTCCCTACTCCCTACACTCCCCCCCGCTCGCTCCCGTGCGGCCCGGTCGCGTTCACCACCAGGCCCGCGGCGAGCAGGGTGGTGGCGAGGGAGGAGCCGCCGGCCGAGAAGAACGGGAGCGGGATGCCGGTCGCGGGGAGGGCGCCGGCGGTCACGGCCACGTTGAGCAGGGCCTGGCTCGTTATCATGGTGACCAGGCCGAGGCCCAGAAGCCGCGCGAACGAGTCCTCCTGCTTCAGCGAGGAGCGGTAACCCTGGAACGCGAAGAGGCCGAAGAGCAGCATGAAGAGCAGCACCCCAAAAAACCCCGCCTCTTCCGCGTACGACGAAAAAATAAAGTCACTCTGAATCTCCGGGACGCTCGCGATCTTGCGGGTGCCCTGTCCCAGGCCCCGGCCCCAGAAGCCGCCCGAACTGATCGACAGTATCGACGAGTGCACCTGGTAGCCCGCCCGCTGCGGCTCCCAGTCCGGCCAGATGAAACTCATCAGGCGGGTCAGACGATGCTCCCGCGTCAGGATCAAGAGGCTCGACAGGGGGAGCAGCATGGCAATCGCGGAGATAAAGAATGACGGCTTTACCCCGGCGAAGAAAAAGATGACGAGCGCGTTGAGCGCGATGAAGATCGCGGTGGAGAAGTTGTTCTGCAGATAGATCAGCACGAAGAAGAGCGCGGTGATCAGCACGGGCGGGAGCACGGTGTGCACGAAACTGTGCTCGTCATCCTCTTTTTTGGCGAAGATGTGCGCGAGGTAGATCGGGAGGCAGAGTTTCACCAGTTCGGAGGGCTGGTACGACCAGCTCCCTATGCGTATCCAGCGGGCCGCGCCGTTTTTCAGCATGCCCACCCCGGGCACGAAGGTGAGGGCGCAGAGGAACATGGTCCCGATGACGAGGGGGCCGACCGCGCGGCGGAGCCAATCGAGCGGCGCCTTCGACGCGAGCGCGAAGAGCGCGAGGCCCGCCACGGCCATCAGCCCCTGCCTCACCGTGAAGTAGAGGCCGTTATCGAAAAAGCGCCGCGCGTACGCGTACGACGCGGAGTAGAGCGTGACCAGCCCGAGACCCGTCAGCAGAAAAACGCTCCCCTGCAGGAGGTGGTTACGCCGGGGCACTGCCAGCCCCCCATCGAAATGGTATCCCATCATCCCCTCTATTGAATCTTCAGGCTCGAAAGCCCGACGATGGCGAAAAGCCCGGCCAGTATCCAAAAGCGCACCACGACCTGCGACTCCTTCCATCCGCATAGTTCAAAATGATGATGCAGCGGCGCCATTTTGAACACCCGCTTCTTCCGCAGTTTGAATGAAAGCACCTGCACTATCACACTGAGCATCTCCAAAATGAAGACGCCGCCGACTATCACTATGAGCACCTCTTTCTTCACCATCAAGGAGATGATGGCCACCACGCCCCCAAGCGAGAGGCTCCCCACATCCCCCATGAAGACCTCGGCGGGGTGCGTGTTGTACCAGAGGAACCCGATGCAGGCCCCCACCGCGGCCATGCAAAAGACGGTGAGTTCCCCGCTTCCCGGTATGAAGGGGATGCCGAGGTACTCCGCGTAGACCTTGTGGCCGGAGAGGTAGCAGAGGATGGCGAGCGTAATAAACATGAGGATGAGGAGCCCGGCCAGAAGCCCGTCGAGGCCATCCGAAAAGTTCACCGCGTTCGACTCCCCCATGATCAGGAGGACGCCAAAGGGCACCCAGAGGACGCCGAGGTCCACCAGGGGGTTTTTGAGGAAGGGTATATACAGTTTGGTGGCCTGCTCCCCCTCGAAGCGGTAGAGAATCAGCATGACAAGGAGCGCGATCGCGAACTGTGCCGCGAGTTTGGCCCAGGCGGGCAGCCCGGCGGAGTTGTGCCGCGTCACCTTGAGGTAGTCGTCCAGGAAGCCGACGAGCCCGAGCGCAAGGAAGGCCCCCATAAGGAGCCAGACCTTGTAGTTGTGCAGGTCCATCCAGAGGACCATCGAGAGCGTCATCGACAGGATGATGAAGATGCCCCCCATGGTGGGGGTGCCGCTCTTCGCCAGGTGGGTCGCCGGGCCGTCATCCCGCACCGACTGCCCCACCTTGAGGGCCCGCAGCGCCGCGATGATCCGCGGCCCGAACAGGAAGCAGATGAGCAGCGTCGAGAGCGCCGCGTACGCGCTGCGGAAACTGAGGTACTGAAACACGTTGAGCGGCGTGAAGTACTTCACCAGCGGATACACAAATTCCAAAAACACTTAACTGTCCCCTCCGTTCACAATAAGGTCTTTTAAGGCTGAAATTGAACACACCTCTTCCAGCGCGCAGGCCCGCGACCCCTTAAGCAGGACGAAGTCCCCGGGCCGCAGGTAGTCATCGAGGGCGTCACGCAGGGCGTCGAGGGTAGTATAGGGAGTAGGGAGTAGGGAGTAGGGAGTGGCTGCGTGATGAGAGCAAGCCGCCCCGCCTTCGAGCCTCGCTGTGCCTCCAATTGCGGTGTCCCTTCCCTCGCGTTCCGCGGCACTCCCCCCCACTCCCCACTCCCTACTCCCCACTCCCCATGCATCGCCATACAGAAACACCCTATCCGCCCCGCCTTTTGCGAGCGCGCTTAGCACCGCGCGGTGAGCCGCTTCGCTTGCGGCCCCCAGTTCCCGCATCTCGCCGAGCACGTAGACCTTGCGGCCTTTCCAGGGCAGGGCATCGCAGAAGGCGAGGGCCTCCCGCATGCTGTCCGGGTTGGCGTTGTACGAGTCGCGGTAGAGGGTGACCGGCCCCCGGAAGAGTTCCCCGCGGCCGGCGAGAGGCTTCGCGGCGGCAAGGGCCTCCCGCGCCGCCGCGTCCCCCACGCCCGCCTCGCGCGCGATGGCCCAGGCCGCAAGGGCGTCCGCAAGATAATGCCGCCCCCCCAGGGGGAAGACCACATCAGCGGAACCCACCCGCACCCGCCACCCCTCAAGCCCGAGCTCACGAGGGGGCACGTCCCAGTCAAACGCGGCGTCATCCGCCCGTCCGCCGTCCCCTCGTCCACCGTCCGC
>JAISTO010000012.1 GCA_031272575.1 Treponema sp.
TTTTCGAGGCTGCTTTTGGAGTTTTTAGAGTAAATTTTTGCGGTAAAACCGCAAAAATTTCTAATTTTCAGTGCGCTTTAGTCAAAGCGCTACAAACTCCTGGACACGAGCGCGCGTTCGAGGCGGTGATCCCGTATCTCTTCGATACTAATGACAAGCCCGCAGGCCGCGAGGGTCTCGGCGCTGCCGTCCTCCGGGATGCGCCCCAGTTCCCCCCACACGAACCCCCCGAAGGTGCCGTACCTGTCCGCCGGGAGGGGGACGCCGGTTTCGCGGGAGACCCGTTCAAGCGGCGCCGCGCCCGACACCCGCCAGAGCCCCGGCCCCGCCGCCTCGATAAGCGGCGTCTGCGCGCCTCCCCCCTCTTCCTCGCCGAGGCTACCCACGATCTGTTCGAGCAGGTCCGCCATGGTCACTATGCCGGCCATAGAGCCGTACTCGTCCACCACAATGGCAAAGTGGACGCGGCTCTTTTTCATGCGGTTGAAAAGGACGTCGCTGTGCACCGTGGGGGGCACGAAGAGGGGTGTGCGGAGCGCGTTTTGCAGCGCCGCCTCCCGGCTGCGGTCTTTGAGCGCCAGATAATCGCGGGCGCAGAGTATGCCTTTTATGTCGTCCGGTTGATTTTCTGACACGGGGTAAAAACTGTGACGGACAGTCGAAATAGTTGACTCCCAGTCAGCATCGCTTTCCGAGAGGCTGAGGACGCGGACGTCGCGGCGGTGCGTCATAACCTCGTCCGCGGTCTTGTTGTCAAACTCGAACACATTGTGCAGGAGTTCTTTTTCCGCGGGCCGGATAGTCCCCTTCGCGCTCCCCATGTCGATAAGCAGCCGTATCTCCTCTTCGGTGACCGCCTCCTCCTCGCCGCGGGGGTCGAGGCGCAGCAGCCTGAGTATGCCGTTGGTCGACCTGGTGAGGAACCACACGATGGGGCTAAAGACTTTGGCAATGAAGGCAAGCAGCCCGGACATGGCGTAGGCGAGGGTTTCGGCCTTTTTCATGGCAAGGCGCTTGGGGACGAGTTCGCCGAACACGAGGGTGCAGAACGAAAGCAGTACCGTTATCGCCACGAGCGCTATGCGTTCGAGCGCCCGCTCCGGGAGCGGCAGCCCCGAGCGCAGGAGGAGCGCGGCCAGGGGCCCGGCAAAGGTATCCGCGGCGAAGGCGCTGCCGAGAAAGCCCGCCAGCGTGATCCCCACCTGTATGGTCGCGAGGAATTTCGCGGGCTCTCTTTTGAGACCCCGGAGCCGGCGCGCCTTTTTCACGCCCGCGTCCGCCGCTTTTTCCAGTTTGCTGTCGCTGAGCGAGAGGAGCGCGATCTCCGCGCACGCGAAGACGGCATTCACCGCAATGAGAATAATTTGAATGACAAGCGGCCACAGGAGGCCATCGGCGCTGTTCATACGTTCCGTGTATTATTCCCCGCTCCGCGCGCGGGGAAGGGGGCGGGCATGGCGAAGGGCGCGTCAGATGCGGGGGGCGGCGGGCGTTTGCCCTGCGTTTTCAGGGCCTCCAGTTCCGCGAGAGAGAGCGTTTTGTACAGCACCCGTTCGATATTGAGCAGTATGCCCCGCGCGGCGGCGGGGAGCATGGCCTCGTCGCGCTTCAGCAGGGGGAAGAGCACCCGGCAGTCGTCACCGTTTAGAAAAATGCCGTCCTCGGTCATACATCGAGCTCCATGCCCTCGCAGGCCATGTCCACCTTAAGGCACTCGTCTTTGCCCTGCGCGTACTCGCGGGCCGCTTCGAGCAGGTGGTAGAGTTTGCGGTCGTCGTAGGCCGGGTCATGGTGAAAGAGAATTATCCGCTTTATGCCCCAGCGGGCCGCAAAGTCGACGGCCAGGCTGTAAGAACTGTGCCCCCAGTTCAATTTATTGACCGCCTCGCCGGGGGTGTACTGCGCGTCAATGACGATTGCGCCGGCATTGAAAAAGAAGGCCGCGTTCGCGTCCGTTTCGGCAAAGTCCCCGGGCTTGAGTTCCGAGTCCGTCGCGTAGATCAGGCTGCGCCCCCCCTCGTCCAGCCGGTACGCGTAGGAGCCCCCGGGGTGATTCATCTTGCGCCAGCGCAGACGCGCCTCGCCGAGCGGAATCTCGGTTTCGAGGCGGATAAAGTTTTTTTGCGCCCGCATGGTGTCGAGGCTGACCGGGAAAAAGGGGGCGCGCATCTGCGCGTCGAGCGGGCCTGAGGGATTTTCTTCCGGCAGGTAGAAGTTGATGGTAACCTCCGGATCGTAGGCCGGAGAGAAAAAGGGAAAGCCCTGTATGTGATCCCAGTGAAAGTGCGAAAAGAACAGGTGATAGTCGAGCGGCTTCGGCCGCTCCAGTTGCAGAGCCGCGCCCAGTTCCCGGAGCCCGGAGCCCGCGTCGAAAATGACCGGGGACGCGGCGCCGGCCAGCCGGACCTCGATGCAGGGCGTGTTCCCCCCTGTGGTCCCAAAAAGCCAGGGCGGGAGGCCGGCGAGAAAGCGTTCCCTCGTTTCCGCGTCCGGCAGAGGAGCCGGCCCCAGCCGCTCGATAACCGCGGAGATTTTGCTTCGTATCTGTGCGGGCGTAAGCGGCGCCGGCAGCGAGCCCCGCACCCCCCAAAATCGCATACGCATTGACAGCGCTCCTTTGAGTATATTATAGCGCAAAAGAGCATAAAGTTTCCATAGGGGTACTACGAAAAACTTACGAAGCGCGTCCTCCACCGTCTACCCCACTGTCAACAAGTTAAGGAAAGAGCCAACCGTCATTCCGCGACTTGATCGCGGAATCTCTACCAAAATGGCCCTTTTTTCAATAGATTGCGTAGTTCGGTTAAAACCGAACTATGTC
>JAISTO010000016.1 GCA_031272575.1 Treponema sp.
ACGAATTTACGCGAATATTACTCTTAATAAAATTCGCGTTCATTAGCATAATTCGCGGTTAAATTCTTAAAATCCTGTTTCTTCAGAGTGGGCTAAAGATATGGGACAAGTTTAGCCCACAGGGGGGGATAAGCGCCGCTCCTACCCCTCTTGACATTTTTCCTTTTCTTTCGCATACTTTCCCTATAGTATGGCTGGCAAACGATCGAAAGCGGACTATGGGCTGCATTTTCACAGGCGGCGGGTGCTTCACAATTTGGCGGCGTTCCTGGCGCTGCTCCTTGCGGTGGGGGCGGCGGTGTTCGTGGGGTACCGCTGGTATGCCGCGGAGCGGAACGAGCGGGCGCTGCTCCTCGAGTACTGGCAGAAGGCCGACTACGAGGCGGCGCACAAACTGGCGGGGGAACTGCTCGAGAAGCGGCCGCTCGACTACCAGACGCTCAGTCTGCGGGGCTTTTCCGCCTTTCAACTGGCTGACGCGCAGATCAACAGCGGCGACGCGCTCGAGTACCTCGACGACTGCATCAGGAGCCTCCGCAAGGCGCTCATTACAAAAAACGCGCCGCGGGAGGGGAGCCTCTCCTATGTGCTGGGCAAGGCCTACTATCACAAAAACGAACACACAGGGCTGGGCTACGCGGCTCTGGCGGTAAAGTACCTCGAACAGGCGCGGGAAGCCGCGTACGAGGCGCCGGATCTGCCGGAGTATCTGGGGCTTGCTTATGTGGGCATAAAAGAGTATCATAAGAGTGTCGCGGCGCTTTCCGAGGCGCTTCGGGCAGAGACGGTGGGGGGCGCGGCGGAGGCGGCATCGGAGGCAGAGGCGGGGAGCGAGGCAGAGCCTGCGGCACAGCCTGCGGCACAGCCTTCTGACATCCTGCTGCTTGCCATCGCGCGGTCCTATCTGGAACTGAAGCAATGGGATCAGGCGAAGGCGTACCTGCACCAGTGCATCAGCATCTCGAAGGACTCAAAGACGATCAACATAGCGCGGCTGCTTCTGGGGCGCGTTTCTTTGGATACAGGCGCGTACCAGGAGGCGATACGGCAGTACCGCGCGGTGCTCAGCGAGGAAAGCGACCGAAACGCGGATGCCTGGTTTCAGTTGGGCGAGGTCTACTACGCCATGAAGGACACAACCCGCGCCCGCGCCCAATGGCGTCAGACGCTCAAGGTCAACCCGGGGCACCGGGGCGCCCGAAGCAGGTTGAATATGTAGTTGAAAGGGAAGATAAGAACACGGGCGCGGGACGCAAGTCCCCCCGCTTTCTTATTTTTTTGGAGGAACCATGTTTGGAAATAGCACTTCGGTTATCGGCATGGATTTGGGGACCTGTAACACCCTCATCTATGTGAAGGGCAAAGACATCGTTATAAACGAACCTTCGGTGATCGCGGTCGAGCGCGGCACCAACAAGGTGCTCGCGGTCGGGGCGGACGCGAAACTGATGCTCGGGCGTACGCCGACGAACATCATCGCGCTGCGGCCTATGCGGGACGGGGTCATCGCGGACCTCGAGTTCTGCGAAAAGATGATACGTTACTTCATCTCGAAGGTGATACCCCGCTACCGCTTCGTCAAGCCGAGCATGGTAATCGGGGTGCCCTCGTGCATCACCGAGGTGGAGCGCCGCGCGGTCGAAGAGAGCGCGTACAAGGCGGGCGCGCGAAACGTCATCGTAAAAGAAGAAAGCCTGCTCGCCGCCATCGGCGCGAACATCCCCATCTACGAGCCGGCCGGGCACATGGTCTGCGATATCGGCGGGGGCACCACCGAGGTGTCCGTCATCTCGCTGGGGGGCATGGTGGTAACCAACGCCATCCGCGTGGGCGGCGACGAGTTCGACGAGGCCATAGTCACCTATGTGAAAAACAAACTCAACCTCAAAATCGGCGAGCAGATGGCCGAGGAGGTCAAGATCAAGATCGGCAACGCGACCCCGGGGAAAGAGATTCAAAAGATGGGCATAAAGGGCACCGACCTGGCCGGCACCCTGCCGAAGCAGTTGGAAATCGACTCGATTCAGGTGCGGGAGGCGCTCCAGGGGCCCATCGACGACATCGTCAAGGTGATAACGGACACGCTGGGGCAGACCCCGCCGGACCTCAACGCGGACATCGTCGAGCGCGGCATAGTCATGACGGGCGGGGGCTCGCTCCTTAAGGGGCTCACGCACCACATAACGCGGGAGACCGGCGTACCGGTGATCCTCGCGGAGCAGCCGCTGGAATGCGTCGCGCTCGGCGCGGGCAGGTTCTACGAAAAGGTGAAAGGCTTCGACAACACGCGAAGCATCTACGACCGGCTCAACCGATAGCCCATGTTGAACGACACGCTCGCGGGCCTGCGAAAAAAGTATGTCACTCCGAGGCTGGTGGTTTTCATCATCCTTATGCTCGTTTCTTTTTCGCTGCTCTTTTTTTCGACCCGCAGTTTTATCATCAACTTTAAGGATGTGGGGCTCTCGGCCTACTCCGGTATGCGGGGGGGGCTGCGCGAGGTGGGGGCCTTCGTGTCCCGCACCGTGAACGCGGTCAAGGCCCTGTCCACGTTGCGGCAGGAGTACGCGGAACTGCAGGAGCGGGTCGCGCGCTACGAGCAACTGGAACGGAACGCCGCCGAAATCCTGCAAGAGAACCTGCGCCTGCGCGAGCAGTTGCAGTTTTCCCGGAGCCTGGGCTATCGGCACATACCGGCGGCGCTGACGGGCCGCGATCCGGACAACCTCTTTTCCGCGCTGGTGATCAACAAGGGGCGCCACTCGGGGGTAACGCAGAACATGCCGGTGATCGCCTGGCAGAACGGGGTGCAGGCCCTGGTCGGCAAGGTCGTGCAGGCCGGGCAGTTTGAAAGCCTGGTCATGCCGGTCTACGACCTCAGTTTCTTTGCCTCCGCGCGCCTTTCCGCGTCCCGCTACGAGGGCATCGTGGAGGGCCAGGGCGAGCGCGAGCGGCCCCTCCTGATGCGCTTCATCATAAAGCGGGCGAAGGACGATATCGCGGAGGGCGATCTGGTGAGCACCTCCGGCATGGGGGGCGTGTACCCGGCGGGCATCAACATAGGCCGCGTCAGCAGGACGATCTACGAGGAGAGTGAAATGTCCATGGAACTGGAACTGGCCGCCCTGATCGATTTTTCCCGCCTCGAGTACGTGTTCGTGATAGGGCATGATGACGCGGGGGGGGCGCCTTAGCATGGCCAAAAAAATCGCCTGGGCTGCCGCCTTTATCGTCGTGGCGGCCCTCCTGCAGTCGACCCTCTTCTCGCGGCTTGCCCTCTATATGTACGCGGGGCCCGATCTCGCGCTCCTCATCGTCGTCTACTGCGCCTACCTCAACGGGAGCCTGCACGGGGAGATCCTCGGCTTTCTGGCCGGCTTCCTGGTAGACCTCCTCTCGCAGGCGCCGGTGGGCTTCCACATGGTCATCTTTACCGCGATAGGGGCCCTGGCCGGGCTGCTAAAGGGCAACTTCTTCCTCGACTTTATCCTGCTGCCCCTGGCGCTCTGCGCGGGCGCCACCGCGGCCAAGGCGGCGGCTTCACTCATCCTCTATTTCCTTTTTTCGACCCCCGCGTACTCGTTTTCAAGGCCCATGTTCTGGGTGGAACTGGCGCTCAACACCGCGCTGGGGCCCTTCCTCTTCGCGCTGCTGAACCGCTTCAGGCCCCTGCTCGCGGTGCGGCGGGAGGCCGAATGAGCGCGCCCTTCCTCGATTCGCCGGACGCGCCCGGGGAAAAATCCGCGCGGCGCATCCTGGTGCTGCGCCTGCTGTTTATCGCCATCTTCGCGGTCTACGCGCTGCGCCTCTTCAATATGCAGGTCACCGAGGGCGCGGTGTACCTGTCCCGCGCCCAAAACATCGCGCGCCGCACCTCCGTGCTCCCCCCTCAGCGGGGTGAAATTTTCGACCGCGACTTTGCATCCCCCCTCGCGCAAAACGAACACACCTTCGCGGTGAGTTTTACCCCGGGCGAGATCCCCGGCGCGGAGGTGCCGGAGGTCCTGGCGCGGCTCGGCGGCATCATGCAGATACCCCTCGAGCAGATTGAAAGGCGGGTGCCCCCGACTCAGTACCAACTCTACCAGCCGATCGAGATCGCCTCCAATGTCTCTTACGCCACGGTCGCGGCCCTCTCCGAGCGCGCGGACCTGCTGCCCGGGGTCACCTGGCAGTCGAAGCCCATGCGCACCTACCCCGGGCTCGGCAGCCTCTCCCACATCATCGGCTACATGGGGAACATTACGCGGGACGAACTCACCATGCTGTACAACAAGGGCTACCACGAAGGGGACCTGATCGGCAAGGCCGGCGTCGAGAAAGAGTATGATGAGTTGCTGCGGGGCAAGGAGGGCCATGAGACCCGCACGGTGGACGCGCGGGGCCGGCGCGTGTCCGGCGACTCGAACCAGCGGGTGGCGCCCGAAACCGGCAAGAACCTGGTGCTCACCATCGACCGGCGGATTCAGACCCTGGCGGAAAAGGCCCTCGGCAAGCGCATGGGGGCCGTGGTGGTGCTGCGGCCGGCCACCGGCGAGGTCCTCGCGATGGTCTCGTACCCCTGGTACGACCCCAACATCTTCACCCGACCCCGTGGGGGCGAGTACAGCGCGCTGCTCAACGACCCGAACAAGCCCCTCCTGAACCGCGCGATCCAGTCGAACTATCCGCCTGCTTCCACATTCAAAGTGATAATGACGACCGGCATCCTCAACGAGAGTTCGTTCCCCCAGGATCGCCGCGTCGAATGCCAGGGCGAAATGGATTACGGCCAGCGCCTCTGGCGCTGCCATATCCGCAAGCCAGGGCATGGCAGGCTGAACCTGCAGCAGGCCATGGCCCAGTCCTGCGACATCTACTTCTGGAATGTGGGCCGCGACTACCTGGGGGTCGAGCGCATCGTCAACTACGCGGCGGACTTCGGCTTCGGCGAACTGAGCGGCATAGACCTGCCCGGCGAGATCCCCGGCCTGATCCCCACCCCGCAGTGGAAGGAGCGCCGCCTGCACGAACGCTGGCTCGGCGGCGACACGATGAATATGTCCATCGGCCAGGGTTATACCCTCGTAACCCCCATCCAGATGGCGGATATGGTCGCCATGGTGGTGAACAACGGCACGATCTACGTGCCGCACATCCTCAAGGAGGTGCGCGACCCCCAGAGCGGCGAGGTGCTCGAGAGCATAGCCCCCCAGGTCCTCCACAAGAGTGACATCGCGCCGGGGGTATTCGAGACCGTGCGCCGCAATATGCGCAGCGTCATAAGCGAGGGCACGGCCCGCTACCCGCTCAACATCCGCTCGGTCGAGATCGCCGGCAAGACCGGCACCGGCGAGGTCGGCCTGCAGAACCGCTGGCACTCCTGGTTCGCCGCCTACGCCCCCTACCGCACGGACAAGCCGGAGGAGCGGGTCGTGGTGTCGATCATCGTCGAGGCCGTGAACGACTGGGAGTGGTGGGCCACCTACGCCTCCGCGATCATCTTCCAGGGCATCTTCGCGCGCCAGAACTACGACGACGCGGTTACCGCCCTCGGCTTCGAGTCACTGGGCCCCATCCAGGGCCGCCGGGAGTAGGGAGTGGGGGGCGTGATGCGGGGGCTTTGTCATGAAGCGCTTTCAGTTTTTTGCCCGGCATTATGCGTTCTCCTGCCTGGTCCATACCTTGCTTTTGCTCGCCATTATGCCTTTTCTCTCTGAGCATCCCGCGTGCGTTTTGCTTCCGCAAGCCCGTTTTTCGCGCTTTCGTAGTCGGGTTCAAGTTTAAGCGCGTGTTCAAAGTTGGCTATGGCCCGGTCGTAGTTACCTTTGCCAAGGCAGGCGCCGCCTCGAACAACATAGTGGTCTGCCTCGTCAGGGGCACGTTTGATTGCCTCGTTGCAGTCCGATATTGCCAGATCGTAATCCCCTTTGTCTTTATAGGCCATGCCTCGAATGACATAGTTGATTGCCTCATTCGGCTCAAGTTTGACCGCCGTGCTGAAATCATCGATTGCCCGGTCATAGTCGCCTTTTTCCTCGTAGGCGTTGCCCCTGAATAGATAGGCAGCGCTGTCATCCGGATCAAGCGCGATTGCCTCGGTATACAGCCGTATCGCCTCGTCGTGATCGCCCGCTTCAAGGGCAACGTCAGCTTTGGTAAGTAGTGATTTCAGTTTTTTGCCCGGCATTATGCAGTCTCCTCCTTTGTCCATATCTTACCGTCCGGTTCCCGCGTGTATGTGCCAGCGCGGGGCATAGCCGCAAAATACGCTTCTCTCAAGGCGTTGCCGGGCATAAAAGGAGTGGACTTAAAAGCATCGCTGCCAAAGTCCTCGATTGCTATATCGCTCCCTTCCGCGAACGTCACACTCGTCAACGCATCACCGAGAAACGCCCATTTCCCAATACTGGTAACGCCGGCGGGGATGATGATGTTTGCAAGTTTTTTACAACCACTGAAAGCCCCGTCTCCGATACTGGTGACACTTCCGGAAATCGTCACACTTTCAAGCCGCTTGCAGTCGGAAAATGCGAATTTCCCGATACTGGTAACATCATCAGGAATCGTCAGCGTCTTGCACTTGCCCTTGCAACGGGTGAGCGTGTGCTCCTCGTTGATGTCAAGTATGTGAAACTTCTCCAGATTTCTGATGGCTTGGTCGAGCCGCTCCTGTGCGCCATCGTGTCTCTGTTTTACAAGTTTCTTGTAATTGCGTATGGCTTTTTTGTAGTAGGCTGGTGTACGTTCATCATGCAATTTGTCATAACAGATTGCGGCATTGAGCCAAGCGGGAGCGGAGCTGTCAAGCACGCCGCAGTTGTTGCCGATTTGTTTATACTCCTCTGCCGCCTCGGCATAGTTTTTATCGCGGAAAAGCGCTGCCGCGTGTTCCATTTTACGCTTCCATACTTTTGTTGTGTCAATAGGGGCCGGTGTGAGAGTATCCGGTACGCATGAAGCGCCATACTCATCTTTGTATGCAAAACGCCGGGCTATGTCACGGCTTGCCAGGAATCGGGCCGCGTCTATAAGGGGAAGCGCGCGCCCCGTTTTTGCATTATGAACGCGGCGTAATTCAGACTGTAAATCTGAGAATGTTTTCCAAAACTTTTGGAAAAAAGTGATGGAAATTGACCCCGGAATCACCGCTGGGAGGAGAGCCTTTAGAATTTCAAAATATGACGCCTCTGCCTCGTCTATGACAAGATATTTATAGAGAAGGCCGCAGAAAATCAAAGCCGTGATGAGTGTTATAACCCCAGATATAACAAGCCCAAGGGAAGCCCTTTTCCGCCGTGCCAGATGGCCATTGGCAATTTTGACAAGTTCCGCTTGACCTTCGGCAGAGTCCAAAAAGGCCCGATACGCGCGCTCGGCTTCTTGACGGCGTTTCTCGGCTTCCTGACGGCGGATTTCGGCGTTGTGTTCCAGTTCCGCGTTGACTTCATCCCTGTCAGCCCAATCGTGTTCACCGCCGGCTTCACAATCCGTGCTTTGACGCCGGGCACGTTCCTGTCCGCATTTTCGGCATTTCCACATATAGTCCTCCTAATTTGCGTTTACCATAAACGCTTCAAACATCCCCAAATACGCCTCGCGTATTTTCTTGATTGCCTCAATTGTGTGGTACAATTTTATTTCGTCGTAGCGTTTGGGATTCTTTGCTATGCGCCGTGCCTCCATGTCGGCTATGAAGAGGACGACGAGTTTTTGTATGCGGCATTTGCTTCTGTTCCGTTTCTTGAAGGTTTTGTTGATCATGTAATTCGCGCCGGAGCACTGCGGACATATCGGGTAGATGTAGCAATCGTTGAGACATTCTTCATCGATAAAGTTTTCATCGTTTGAGAAGTCTGTTGCCAGTATCCGCTCAAGTTCGTCCTGCGTAAAAGTCATTGGCGTAACAAACGAACAGGGATAGCGTCTGCCGTCTACATCGAAAAACGGCGTTCCGGTTCCAATGCCGCACCATTTCTTACGGTCTTTGGTTTGCGATTCACAGACGCTCAAGTCCTTGTCAAAGAGCTGGCAGGGGTGGAGCGTGTCGTGTTCGGCGTAATAGTCAGCAAGCATGGCAAGTTGTGGGATAAGTATCGTGAGGTATTCGTCTTTATCCCAATCGAAAGTTCCCTCGTATAAATTAACGCCGCCAACATCCTTAAAGCCCAGAGAATGCAGGTATTTGACATCCTTCGCGAGGTGTCCCAGCGAGTATTCGGAAAGTGTCATTTTGACACCCTCCTCGGGCCAGTTCCGCAGAAAGAAATCTATGTCAATGGCGTCAAAGGAATTGCAGCGGTTGTGATTGTGCGTTGCGCGAGTCCCGTCAAGGCTCAAGCCCAGGCAGAAACAGGAATGGTGGTCGGAAAACCAGGCTTTCATCTCATCATCAAGCAGGGTGCCGTTGGTAGTGGCAAAAAAGATGAAGGGTATGTCAGGCTGTTTGCCGCAGACATAGTTGACAATTTCTTTGATAAGTGGAAACTCCAGCAGCGGCTCACCGCCGATAAAGTCGATCTCGACGCCGTCGGCATAGTCAGGGACATGGGAGAATATCCAGTCGATGGATTGCCGCGCAACTTCCAGACTCATGTGTTCCCCGGCGCTGTGTTTCTGATAGCAATACACGCAGGAAAGATTGCAAGCATGCGTTACACAGAGACTGGGGCAGAAACGCAACACGGACTTTGCGCTGTTTTCCATCGACTGTACTTCCATTTTGGTATCTACCGTGAATGTCCCTTACAACTGCGGGTACAGCCATTCTTGCAACTACCCTTACAATTACTTGCACAACCAGTCGCACAACCGTTCGTACAAGTTCCAGTACACCCTGAACAACTAGCGGCTATAGGGCGAGACACTGCATAATCTGCCGGCATCCTATGTTTGGGCGGTTGTACCATGAGAAGTACCACCATCAGTTCTTCATTTAAAACCTTTGTCATAAAATACTCCTTGCATCCCGCTTCCCAGGCGGGACATTCCGT
Source organism: Treponema sp. (assembly GCA_031272575.1). Lineage (GTDB taxonomy): Bacteria > Spirochaetota > Spirochaetia > Treponematales > Breznakiellaceae > JAISTO01. The sequence goes on from JAISTO010000016.1 coordinate 8,973, forward strand.
AAAATGTGCGGTGCCGCGAACAGTGCGCCGCTACTGCCAAGACCAAAATGAAATCACACGCTTTCCAAAGCCTGCGCGATGGCGATGATTTTGTCCGCCACTTCCTGCGGGCGCTCGGCGTAGAGTTTGCACAGATGAAACTGATACAACTCGTCCTGTGCAAAGGAAGACCAAGACAATTCTTCACTGAACCAGGCATAACCATCCCTGGGACTTGGCCGGAGACCGAATAGGTCGCTCATTTTCTCGTAGAGAGCATTCTTCTCCTCGGTCGTTACCCCCGTGGAATCCGACGCGACATGAATGCAGATTTTGTCCCACAAGTAGTTGATTTCAAGCCAGTAGTTCCCATTCTTAATGGGAAGCCATGTGTAGTGCCAGCCGATTTCTTCAAGATACTCGGCGCCGTCAGGCCATGCCTTTGTTACCAGTTCGGTTATGGGGCCTTTGAATGCCTCCCGCGCCTTGCTGTCAAAATCCGCGGTGCCTCGTATTGCCAGCGCCGCCCGTCCTGTGTCATCCGATTGGGTGACCATTTTGAAAATCACGTTTTCCATTTCCGCGTCCTCCGATTGTCCGCACAGCGATTGTATCGCTGCGCTGAGTTGTTTCAGGGTTTCCCGTACGGGAACCGTTTGTTTCGTTGCTTCCTCGCGCAAACACGCCTCCAGCCAGGGGAGAATGTCGTCTTTGAACGAGAGGCACACATAATCATTTTTCGCAAGGCCATCCTTGGAAAAGTCTTGCGGCTCATGACCGTCGAGGGTGAGGTAGAGCACAGGAATATGCGCCGCCTTGTTTTTCGTCCGGGCAAAGGTGAAGTAATCGGCCACCTGTTTCGGCTGGTCGCCCGCCCCGATCTTGACCTCGATGGGCACGAATATCGCGCCGTCCTCAAGGGTGATGTCAATACGCCGGTTTTCGTCGATGACGTATTCCGGCGTGACCCGTGTGCGCTCGAAGTTGAGCGCCGGGCAGTTGCGCAGTTTGGGGGCGATTGCCTTCCAAAACAGCGCGAGATACCGGCTGCCCTTGCGATGCTGCCCCTGCGGATCAAGCAAGTCCGCCAGCACCCGGCACATACGCACTTCTTTGTGCGTGATACCGGCGACCTTGAAGATGTTGTACTTCTCCCCGGTCTCTCGCCACCGCTCCTCATAGCGCTTGATGATGCCCGAAACGCCGTCCAAAAGACTGGCGGCGTCCTTTTCAACTGTTTGCTCCATAGCAAAACCTCCGTATACTTCCTCCCCGCCCCCGCCGCAACGAGCAACGCTCGCGCACACGCCGGGTTGGCAGGGCTGCGCGGGACCCCTCGCCCGCGCTCGAGTTGCAGTCTGTTACTGCTGCTTCATTTTGATACCTCCGACACTTTCTCCAACAGACGCTTGAAGTAGTCTGTGTCCTCAGACGAAAAGGCTGGAGTGGACGGGTGGTAGCAAGCATACACAGGTATATCGCGCTTGCCGTTGTTGTAATACCGCAAGCCGTCTCCCCATCTGTTCTGGAACGAATCATCGAGGCGAAAACCTGCCGGCATATTGTTCCAGAGTCGCCTGCCCCAGGCGATGATGACATCGGGGGTGTATTCCGCAAGCACCTCGAAAAAGGGCTTTTCGCCTGTTGCCCATTCCTCTTGGCTGGGAGATATGCGTGGCCCCTCCAGCGATGTTTGAACGTAGTTGTAAAGCACAAAAGAGTTCCAGAACGCTTGTGTTTCCTCTGGTGTGCACTTGCGCCCCATGAAAACATCGGTGAACCGGCGGTACGAACGCATTGACCAATTTTTAGGATCACCGTTTTTGTATGCGAGGAAGTCGGTAACGACATCCGGTATCAAATCCCGGCATCTTTGCCATTCTTCCTCTTCCCACCAGTCATTATGTCCATCTGTGGCACATCCTGGACACTCGCCGCAAAAGCAGCTTTCGCCCAGCACGAGTATGTGCTTCCCGTTAAAGCCTGTCGACTTATAGTTCTCGCCGACCCAAGGTCTAAAAAACACGTTTGTCATGTTAATCTCCTCCGCCGGTTCCTTCCGGCTTCTTTCTTTCCCCGCCCCCGCCGCAACGAACAACGTCCGTATATGCGCCGGGTTGGCAGGGCTGCGCGGGGCCCCTCGCCCGCGCTCGAGTTGCAGTCTGTTACTGCTTTTTTGTCCACGTACTCCCGTCGATCGTCCGGGTGTAGGTGCCCGCACCACCGTAGTAATACGACGTATTCAAGTTCCCGGGGAAGGAATCATACTCGAGGCTGATGTTACTCTGTGTAAAGGTCACGCTGGTCAGACGGGTGCAACCGTAGAACGCGGTGCCTTCGATGCTCTTCACGTTGGACGGTATGGTCACGCTGGTCAGGCCGGTGCAGCCGGAGAACGCGCCGGAGTAGATGTAGAACAAGCCGGACGGTATGGTCACGCTGGTCAGGTAGATGCAGTCCCGGAATGCGTACCTGCCTATGACGGTAATGCCGCCCTGAAGGATCACGCCTTTGATGTACTCGTTGTTCTTAATAATATTCATGTCATTGTTAGAAGGGTTATCTGAACCAGTGATCGTATCCGTCTCCGAAGACACGTAGAACTTGAGAATCACATATTTCTTAGCAGTCTGGATAGACGAGTTTATCGACCCCCAATAGCTCGAGATGTTGACATAGGACGAAAACGCCAGCGTATGGGGATCCCACTCGTCGTTCGCGGGCAGGCTGGCAAGCGTTTCCGAGAGGTAAATGACGCCGGTCTTCGTCTGTCCGAAGCGCTGGAAGTCATCCGCCGTAAAGGTATAGGCCGCTTCTGTGGTCAGACCGGGATAGATGTGAAGAATCTCGGTCCGCGCCGCGACGCTCGTGCCGCCTACAGTCCGTGTCAGCGTGAAGGCGGCTATGTAGTAGCCAGCGGCAAGGTTGAACGTACCGGACGGGGTGGTTTTGAGGTCCACAGTAGTCCAGCCCTCCACGGCCCCGCTCGGATACGCGGTCAGGGCCAGGGTCGCGGTATTGATCATGTTCGCGCCGGTCACATTCCAGGAGAAGGTTCCCTGCTCGCCGTCAGTGACCGGCTTCAGGGTGATAGACGCCGCGGCGCTGCCGCCGTCGGTGATGGTCACCTCGGCGCTCCCACGGGCCGCGGCCCGCTCGCTCTCCCCGGTCCCGGCGTAGCCCGTGGCCGTCACCGTCCACTGCCCCGTTCCCAGGGTTACACTGGCGCTCCCGCCGGTTACCGTCACCGCTTCGTGGGTCTTGCCCTCCGGCCCAGTAAAGGTCAGTTCGCAGCGGGCGATGCCGGCGCTCAAATTCGGCGCCAGGGTCCGCGCCCCGGTTTCCGCGCCGGCTATACTCAGCACCAGGACGCCGGACGCGCCGGTTCCCCCCGTCGGGGCATCCTCCAGGGGGCTTTTGCAGCCCGCAGCCGCAAGAAGCGCCAGGGCCGCGGCCAGAGACGCCTTGAATATCGTTTTGTTCATCCGTTCCTCCTTACTCAACTACCGTGAAGGGGATAACCTGGCTGTAAGGTACGCCGTCCTGCTCCCCCACAAAGGTGATCGAGTGGGTATACACGCCATAGTTCGCCGCGCTGATGGTCAGGGTGTTTGTGGATGAGGTGACCGCGCCGTCCACATACCACTTCACCGAGGTAAAGCCCTCAGCGCTCAGGGTTACGCTGCCATTCTCGCTCTTGTCCAGGGTGATGGCCGTGCCATCCCACGCCGCCGCCCCCTGCTGAATGGCCAACTGGCCGTAGCCCAGCAGCGCGATGGTCAGACCGGCGGTTCCCGAGGGTTCAACCACGATCTTCGCGACAGCGCTTGCGGCGGCCGCGGTCGTGGCGCCGGTGACGCTGTTGTTGGTGTTGGTCACCACCACATAGTAATACACGGTCTCAACCGTCGTGATGCTGGGCACGTAGGTGCTGCTGTTTGTCCCCACCGGCTCTCCGCCGCTGGTACTGTTTGCGGTGTTCTTGTACCACTGATACGAAAGCGTACCGCCGTCAGAGACGCTTGCCGTCACGCTGAGCGCCGTTGCCGTGTGGCCCGCTGTGTAGGTTGCGCCCTGGGGCTGCGCCGTGATGCTGGGCATGGCCGCGTTGACGAGCGCGTTCACCGTGACCGTGCACGTGGCCGTCTTGCCGCCGTCATCGGTGGTCACGGTGATGGTCGCCTGCCCTGCCTCGACCGCGCTCACCACGCCGTCGCTGCTTATGGCGGCTATCGCGGCATTGCTCGACGTCCATGTGACGGCCTTGTTCGATGCGTTACCGGGGCTGACCGTGGCGGCGAGGGTCTCCGCCGCGCCGGCGGTCAGGGTCAGGCTGGTGGTGTTGAGGGACACGCTTTCCACGTCGACGGGAATAGTCACCGTGCATGTGGCCGTCTTGCCGCCGTCATCGGTGGTCACGATGATAAAGGCCTGCCCCGCCGCGACCGCGACGACCGAACCGCCGCTGCTCACTATGGCCTTCGTGGGGTCACTCGACATCCAGGTGACGGCCTTGTTTGCCGCGTCACCGGGGCTGACCGTGGCGGCGAGGGTCTCCGTCGCACCGACCTTCAGGGTCAGGCTGGTCTTGTTGAGGGACACGCCGCTGACGGCGACGGCGGGGGCCTCGCTGGGGCAGCCCGTGAGAGCGAGCGCCGGCAGCAGGGCCAAAAGCCCCGCCGCCAACGCTCCCGTTTTGCTTTGTTTCCTTGCGTTCATACTACGCCTCCTGAAATAATCCCTCCCCCCGTGCCCGCCCCGTACGATGCAGAGTCCTCCCTCGCGCCGTGTGGTACGGCGCGCCGCAGAGCCTGTTTTGAGGAAAAAAGTGACTGTTTTTCGAGTGTGAAAGAGCGCGATTAATGCGCGAAAAACCAGGGGACGGGGGGGGGGGCAGAATGGTTTAACCGTATGCGGGAGAGGGGATTCTGAGCCCCCAGGCAGGCGTCTGCGCCCGCCCCCGCACGGGGAATTGAGAGAGAAGCCGGGTGCCCACTTTTAAGTGGGCACCCTGTTTTGGAATGCAACGACACACTATTCATGATGCACCAGTATGGCGAATTGCGAAAAAAATGTCAAGGGCGAGGGGGCGGCACGATGCGCAGGGGCGGCGTGGACAGGGGAGCGTTGCGTGGCGCTTTTGGGACTTGGGACTTGGGAATTGGGACTTGGGCGTGATGCGGGGGCGAGGACAAGAGAATGACGATGCGGAGGTCGGGGGCAAGAGCAAGCCGTCACTCCGCGGCTTGATCTCCTCATCACTCCGCATCTTGATCGTCGTCACTCCGCGCTTTAAGCGCGGAGTCTACTTGCGGCAGATTCCGCGGGGGAGAGGCGAGCGCGTTGAACGCGCTCGCCGTTCTACGAACGGTGCACCTACGGCGCTCGGTCCCGTTTCCGAGCCGCGGAATGACGCGGTTTCCAAGCCGCGGAATGACGGGGGCAAGGGCGCGGCGTGACTGATGGTCGATTTAATGACGGACAGTCAATCTGCTGAATGACGGTCGGGGCAGCCGCGGAATGACGGCAGCGTTGCTGCTACTGCCCGCTGCCCACCGACACCGAGCGGCTCAGGCGTTCCCGCAGGCCGTCGATAGTGCCGCCCGCGTTAATGTAGGCCAGCACATCCGCCGCCTGCGCATAGCGGCCCTCCTCGCGGGCCCACGCCTTCTCTTTTTCGATAGTCCAATCATCAAACAACACGTTATTCACCTCCGTTCCATGTTCCTGCAAAAAGTCCTTCAACACGCCGTTCGCGAAGCATATCTAAAAAGTCATTCTGACTTTTTAGATTGCCCACCATTGAATCGCGCGACGCATTGCCTCGGTGAACAATGCCTTGTCCACCTTGCCGTTTCCCGGCCGCCCCTCAAGCAAAGCCGCCTGGTACTCGCGCACCTTCTCGACAAATATGCTGTAGCCTTCCAGCGCCGG
>JAISTO010000022.1 GCA_031272575.1 Treponema sp.
CCGGCTTCAACTGGCCCGAGCCGGATCACTTCCGCATCGTGTTCCTGCCGGACACCGCCACCCTCACGGCCGCAATGAAACGGCTCGCGTCCTTTCTGGAGCACTACCAGCAGGGGTAGCACTGTGGCGCAGCCTTATATTTACACCGACTTCCTGCGCATCCTGCCGGACTGGGCGCGGGAACTGGCGATGAAGTACGGCTCGAAGACGGCGAACCTCTATATCCTGCATGGGAACATCCGCGACTTCCTGCCCCACGAGGAGCGGGAGGGCGAGTTTGTGTTCACCCTTATGCAGAAGTATATATCGGAGGTGCTCTTCGGCAATCAGGATATCATCGCGTTTTACGACCGCTCCGACGGCGTCTCGTTCTGCACGGACGAGATGCGCTCCTCGTACGAACGGGCTATGCGCGCCCGCTACCCGGAGGACAGCGCCGGCGACTTTTTTTCCACGGATCCGGAAAAAAGTTTTTTCTATCTCGAAAAATATTTTCTCTCGCGCATCTCGCGGGACAAGGCGAAGCGCTGCCGCATGGTGCTGATCATCGACTATGCGGAAACGATTATCCCGGGGGGGGATCTGCTGCGTTTTTCGGACGCGGATCGCTACTGCCTCGTGACCCTGCAGCGCTGGGCCAACAACCCGCTCTTCACCGAGGGGGATGTGTCGGTCATCCTGTTGACGGAAAACCTCGCGGACATTTCGCCCCGCCTCGCCGCCTCGCCTTCGACCGTCAAGGTGAACGTCCCCTTCCCGGACGAGGCGGTGCGCGCGCGGTTCCTCAAGTCGAAGGCCGCCTCGGAGGAGGGCATCCTGCTGGAGCGGGGCCTCACGCCCGAGGGGGTCGCCGCGGTAACGAGCGGCCTCAACTTAATGAACCTCGAGCGCCTCTGCCTGGAAAGCCGCGAGGAGGATCAGGCGCTCAACCTCGACTACCTCCGCAAAAAGAAAAAAGAGATGATCGAAAACGAGGCCGCGGGGCTGCTCGAGTTCATGGATACGGTCTACTCGCTGGACGCGGTGTCCGGCCACGCGTTCGTCAAGAAGCAGTTCCGCACCGCGGCAAAGGCCATTCAGAAAGGGCAGTTGGAAGTGCTCCCCATGGGCTACCTGATCGCGGGGCCGGTCGGCACGGGCAAGAGTTTCATGGTGAGTGCCTTCGCGGGCGAGATCGGTATCCCCATGGTGAAGTTCCGCAACTTCCGGTCCAAGTGGCAGGGGGTCACCGAGTCGAACCTGGAAAAGGCGCTCAACATCCTCAAGTCGATGGCGCCGGTCGCGGTGATGATCGACGAGGCGGACGCCTTCCTGGGAGACCGCGACCAGGACGGGGACTCGGGGGTATCGAACCGCGTCTTCGCCCAGATCGCCAGTTTCATGGGGGACACGAGTTACCGCGGCAAGATCATCTGGTTTCTGATCACCTGCCGCCCCGACCTTATCCCCATCGACCTGAAGCGCCAGGGCCGTGCCGAGGAGCACTACGCGCTCTTCTATCCGGAAACGGATCAGGAGAAAGTGGACCTCTTCGAGACGCTCGTCAAAAAACTCAAGTTCGGGGTGCACAACTTTTCCATCCTCGATCTCTTCCGCAAGTTTCACCTCGATGTTTCCGGCGCGGAAATCGAGGCCATGCTTATCCGCGCCAGGCAGCGCGCCGTTATGGATGGCCGCACGATGATCTCGCGCGAGGATATGCTCGAGGTGATGTCAGACTATATCCCCCCCCTCTACGAGCGCGAGATACGCCTGCAAAACCTCGCGGCCGTCCTCGAATGCACGAGCCGCAAGATGGTCCCCAAAAAGTTCCAAAACATCGAAAATGTCAAAATTCTCGCGGAAATCCAGGAACTCAAAACGCTCCTGCGGGAGCGGGGGTAGGGAGGATTTTTGCCGCTTCCTCCCCTTGCGGGGAGGAAGAAATCTCTCGTGACCCCCCCTGCCCCCCCAAAGGGGGGGATGTGGCCCCTTGCGTATTCCTGCCGCATACGCTATGCTACCCCTATGATAGGTTTTCTTATTCGTAAAAACTTTTACGACCTCTGGGACAACCTCTTTCGGGTGGCGCTGGTGAACATCGGCTTTATCATCTCGCTGGCGGTGCCGCTCCTGTTGTCCTACGTGTTCCGCAATGTCCCCGCGCTTAGCCTCGCGGGGCTGGGCATTGGTGTGCTCTGGTGTTTCGTCTACCTCTCGGCGGCCGCGCAGATGGTCCGGCGCATCTCCGACTACGGCAGTTTCGGGTTCCGCGACTTTTTCCGCGGCTTAAAAACCGCCTGGTCAGCCGGTCTCTTTTTGGGGATTTTTTCCATCCTCATCATTGTAGTGCCTGCGTACGGCATCGTGTTTTACCTGCTCAACTTCAAATGGCTGGGGCTCTTCCTCGCGGCCCTCATTTTCTGGGTGCTGCTTATCACCATTGTATCACTTCAATTCTTTTTTGCGATACGCTACCGCCTCGACGCGCATTTGTTCAAGGCGCTGAAAAAATGTTTCATCATCTATTTTGATAACACCGGCTTTTCGCTTTTTACGCTGCTAAGTGGGATGTTCTCTCTTGCGCTCTCCACGCTTTTGGTGTTTCTCTTCCCCGGGCCCGCGGGCATGCTCCTTTTCGCGGACGAGGCGCTCAGGCTGCGCCTCCTCAAGTACGACTACCTCGAAGCGAATCCGGACGCGTCCCGCAAGAAAATCCCCTGGGACGCGCTTCTAATCGAGGAGCGTGAAAAAACCGGCGCACGCAGTTTGAAAAATTTCATCTTTCCCTGGAAAGATTGAAAAAAATATAAAAAAATTCGAAAATTTTATATACATGGCGTCTTTTTTTGTAGTATACTGTATACGAATTCAAAAAAGAGCCTCCTTCGAGAAGATTCTTTCTTTCGGGGAGACAAAAGGAGTACGCTATGGGAAAATTGGCAAAAACATGCATCCTATGCATTCTCGCGGGCGCGGCGGTTTTGGGCTGCGCGGATCCGGAGAGCCAGTTGCCGCGCAATTATTTCACAAAGGCCCCGGGAATTACTCTACAGGCGGCGGATATGCAAAAATTTTCATACCAGGTCAGCGCGGCCGATCCTGACAAAGGGGATGTCACCTACGTGTTGTATGTGGCGCCGGGGGCGCACGATTCGGCCAGCGGCATTATGCAGGCGGGGACGAAGACGACGCTCAGCGCGGAAACTATGTCCGGGGAGATACCTGGCACGGCGGGCGCGGTCTATTCCGCCTGCGTCGAGGCGTACCTGACGGCGCGGGAAGCGAACGACCGCTACCACATCGTGAGCGCCCCGCGGCAGGTCACCCTGTCGCCTTTCACGCAGGCGCCCGCTCTCAGTTTCACAACCGGCTCCAGTGACGGGAAGCTCGCTTACTCGTGGACGGATTCGAGTCCCGCCGCTGACACTTACGAACTCTACGTGGCCGCAGGGCAACTGGCTGACGCGGCGGCGGTGGTTTCCAGCGGTCAGAAAGTTGACACTGGGTCAGAGAAAAGCGGCGACTTTAGCGGTACCGCGGGGGCCTGGTATTCGGCGGTGCTAAAAGCCATAAAAGACGACGTCAGCATTTACTCGGCGATACAGACGGCGCGGGCGTACAACACGGCAGCGTTCGACGCCGCGCCCGCTCTCAGTTTCACAACCGGCTCCAGTGACGGGAAGCTCGCTTACTCGTGGACGGATTCGATTCCCGCCGCTGACACTTACGAACTCTACGTGGCCGCGGGGCAACTGGCTGACGCGGCGGCGGTGGTTTCCAGCGGTCAGAAAGTTGACACCGGGTCAGCGAAAAGCGGCGAATTTAACGGCACGAAGGGGGCCTGGTATTCGGCGGTGCTAAAAGCCATAAAAGATGACGGCAGCGTTTACTCGGCGATACAGACGGCGCAGGCATACGACTCAGGCTCGGCCGATCTCATCTTCGGCGTTATCTCGGACACGCACGTGGGGGCGACAAGCCGGGGGGCTTCGACCTGGCCGAACATAAACCGGCTGGAAAAGGTGCTCGACTGGTACAACCAGCACACCGAGGCGAGCACGCTGGCCATTGTCGGTGACATTACGGACGGCGGCACCGTGTCTCAGTGGAATCAGGTGAAGGCCTCCATCGCGGCGCACAAGGGCGATCTGCGGATCGTGGCAGTCATGGGGAATCACGACGCCTACACCGGCGCGAGCAGCACGAACTATACAGCGGCTCAAAATTTTGAAGACGGCACGGGCCAGCAGACGAACGCGGATTATGTGATCAACGGGTATCACTTTATCGTGCTGAACGGCGGCAGGAGCGGTGCCATAACCGAAAACTATTACCCCGATGGCGCTCCCCGCACCCCCGGGGAAAGCGCCAACTCGGCGGACGAAAGCAATCTCTTCTACGCGGCTATTCACAATTGGGCGATGGCGCGCATAGCGGCGGCCGAGACTGAAGACCCAAACAAGCCTATCTTCGTGTTCATTCACCACCCGCTCAAAAACACGTTCTATGTGTCGGACGAATGGTACACGGCCACCTTCGGCGCGGGCGCAGCGGGCGAACTAAACAGCCACCCCCAGGTGGTGGTGTTCGGCGGGCATATCCACAGCCCCAACAGCGACCCGCGCTCGATCTGGCAGTACGGGTTCACTTCGGTGAACACGGTATCCACTCACTATATGGAGATGGAAACCGGCAACGGCTACGGCGGCACGAAACTATTCCTCGGCGATAACGGCACCGGCACCGGCACAAGCAGTTGCCCCAAGCACCCCGTTCCCCGAAGCGACGCTTCCGGTTCGTACTCGAGCGGTCCCCGCGGGCAGGGTATGCTTATCTCGGTGACCGGCTCGAAGGTCAAAATTGAAAACTGGGACTTCAACCTGAGCCAGGGGGACACTTACCTGCAGGACGCGCCGGAAAAAATTCCCCAGACCTGGGAGTTCGATGTGAGTAAGCCTGCCGAGTTCCCCTACACGGAGGCGAAGTGGGCGCAGCGGAAGCGGAACCCGGAGTTCCCGTCGGGGGCAAGCAACAATATCACCATAAGCAGCACGAGCGATACCAGTGTGACGGTCACTTTCCCGCAGGCAACGATACCCGCGCCCAACGACGGGCAGGATGTCGTGCACCACTACAAGTTCGAGTTCATCAACAAAGACAAAAACGACAAGGTCGATCGCACCGCCTACCAGTGGAGCGACTTTATGGACACCCCCAGCCTGCAAAAGAGCACCTACACGCAGTTGATCGGCGGCCTCAAAGCGGGCACGAACTACGAACTGCGCATTTGGGCGTTTAGTTCGCTCGGCGGGGAGAGCGCGGCGTATATCAGCAAGACGTTTACGACGACGGGGGAGGCGACACCGAAAGGGTATATACTTTCGTTCAATGGCAATAAAAACAACGCCTACGCCACGCCAGGTACACTCAGCATGACGGGAACGGAAACTTACGTTACCGCCGCCCCGGGAGTGCAGGCAATCGTCCTGGGCGCGGACACGGGCCGCTCCGAGCAGCGGTATATCAACCTCGGCAAAGATATGGATATGAACGAAAACTTTACCATCGCGTTTTGGGCCAAATTTATCCAACAGGGGGGAAGAGACTACAACCCGATATTCGGCAGCGGGAAATGGTCGGGTACGAATACCGGGCTCTTTATCGATTTACGAAAAACGACCGCGGCAGAGAGTACCCTGCAAGTGACTGCGCAGAGCAACGCCAACTGGCAGAACAAAACCGTCATCGCGGCCCCAACGGTCGGCAAAGACTGGCAGCATATCGCGGTAGTGGTCGAGGGGAATGGCACCGCTTCCGGCGCGATTACCACCTACCTCAACGGAACAAAAGTGACGGGGGCAAGCACGACCGGCCTCAACCTCACTATCGGGCTCAGCGGTACCGACGCGATCCTCGGCAACGCACGGTCGTCAAGCGACAGCGACACCTATTCGAGTGCTGCCCAGGCGCCGACCACCTATATCCGCGATTTCTACTTCGTCCCCGCTGTATGGAGCGCCGGCGAAGTGGCCGCGAAAGCCGTCACTTCCTGGTCTGCCACCCCCACCACCGCGAACGCCTCGGTGGTCAGGACCTCGGCAACGCAGGCGATCTGCACCCTGAACAACAGTCCCGCGTACGCAAACAACCAGACCTGGAAAGTGTACACCACGGAAGACGGGAACACCCTCGCTTCGGGCGTAAGCGCCAGCAACACCGGCAACACGCTCACCCTGACGGCATCAGGCGGCCTCAGCGCGGACAAGTACTACGTGTCCGTAACGGAAAGCGACAAGACCGAAAGCGGCCGCCTCGAGATTACGGTTATGGATGGGCCAGTGGGGTACATCCTCTCGTTCAACGGCAATCTGACCAACACGGCGCCTAACCCGGGGCCGGTGACCGCTGCCGGAGCGAATGCCGCCTCGCTTGAGTATGTCGATGGCAGAGCGGGATCCTCGGGGCCAAAAGCCGTGCACATAAATTACGACAGGTATATTGATCTGGGCACTGACTTTGACTATAGTGGAACAACTTGACAAGCAGTTGCTATTATAGTATAGTGTCTATATGGCATACTCAATCGATACACGGGAGATAGCCCTGCGGTACTTGGAAACGCACACCTATCAGAATAC
>JAISTO010000031.1 GCA_031272575.1 Treponema sp.
TGATCAGTACGGGGACGGTGACGGACCCCGAAGGCCCAACGGGCCCCGCCTCTTCGGGGTCTAACCGCGTGATACGCGGCGGCAGTTGGAGCAGCCTTGCGTCCAGCTGCGCCGTGTCCCTCCGATACAACCTCACCCCCGACATCAGGGCCGCCTCGGCTTCCGTGTTGTGTCTCCCTGAGCCCTGTAAGTTATCGGGACGGGCAAATGGCCCATATCCCGCAAGTTGCAGAACAGACGTATGGCACGGCCATTTGGCCGAAGCCATACGGGGGCCCCGGCTGCCGGAAGGTCATCCGGCGGAAAACGGGGTGACGGACTCGTCGTCATTCCGCGGTTTAACCGCGGAATCTCCCCCCCCGGCTCGAAGGCCGCGCTGTCTGCTACTCGCTTATATGAGCCGAAACATCAGAGCGCCATATCCATATTGCCCCTCCAACGATGCTCACGGCGAAACTGACCCCCAGAAAAGCAAAAGCGATTTTGGCATTCGTATCAGGCTCCAAATACTGATTCTGATTGGCGAATGCCATCAGTATGCCATTGGTCACAAGCAGCCCCGCTAATCCCGCGATGCGCTCATTGCGCTTTTTATCCGCGGGGGTAAGGCTTGTGCAGCTGTTGAGTATAAGTGTCAGCGCCAACAACAGTGCCAGTCGCTTTTTCATCATTGCCACGCCTCGCCCGCGGCGTCCCAGGTGTAGGTGCCTTCGCTCAGATTCAGATCGGCTGCCCCGCCTGAAACCAGGGCGCCGGGCTTCAGCACCAGTTTCGCCTGGGAGCCCGCGCCGCTAAGGGTTTTGCCCGGGGCCACGGTGACCGTGCCTGACACCGTCAGGGTGTCGGCGAGCGCCCAGTCGTCGATGACCGTGACGGCGCCGGTGACAAGTTCCGTGCCGCCGCGCGTCAGGGAGAGTTCGCTCGCGGCGCTGTTGTCGATGATGGCGCCGGGCGCGATGAAGCCGCTCACGCGGGCGCCCTGCTTCACGAGGTAAGTCCCGTTTTCGCCCGCGGCGAAAACGGGCTTTTGCGCCAGCACCGCGCCGCTTTCCAGCGTGATCGTCCCGTTGTTCAGAACGGTGCCGCTGTTGTTCCACAACGTCCCTTCGATGTTGACCATGCCGCCGCTCTGCACCGTGAATGTGCCGCCCGTCACCAGATTCACATTTTTGGCAGGCGCGATAGTCAGCCTGCCGGCGCTGACTATCACTTCCCCCTGAATCGTGATATGGGCCTGTGCACTCAGCGCGGTATTGAGGGTGATGGTGACATTTTGCGAAATACTGATATCTTCGGTAATGGAGAAATCACCAATAGTAGTAATTTTTGCGGCGCTCGCGTTTACCGCGTTTGCCAGCGCGGTTTTCAACTCGGAAAACGTGCTCACATCGATAGTAGAGATATTTGCCACGGCATACGAAACCGATTCGGTCTCGCGGTACTTAAAGACGGCGCGCACCTTTATGTCCGCGCCCAAATCTTCCTCCTTTACCGTGTAGAGCGGGTCGCTGTCAGACTGCGGGTGTTCGTCGCCGCTGCGCAGAGAGATGGCCGCTTCATTTCGGTACCATGTGTAGGTTATGCGCAGAGACGCTTTCTGGTTGTCACTTAAATCGGGGAACACGGCCGTCAGGGTGTGCCCGCGCTTTATCACCGTTCCGTCGTAGCAGGCGATGCGCACCTGCGCGGCGGGGGCGGGGTTTATATCAAAGGGCGCGCCGCAGCCCGCGGCGAGCAGTGTGGCTATCACCATAAACAAGAACTGTTTCATGCCGCCCCCTATGACCGGTCCCGCGGCGGAATGAGGCTGAAGCCTATCCACGTGGAAACGACCGCGATGAGCGGCACCACTATGCCCGCCGCGAGCGACATTTCGTTGAAGTTCGCCTCCTGCTCGGTTGGAGGTTTTTTGCTGTGCTTGTACGCGATTTTGACGGAGATGCCCGGGTTCAGTACCGAGCCCCCGTTGATATACGAGTACAAGAGGTTCGCGCAGAGTTGCCAGTGCGGGCCGGTAAACGCCGCGTTGAAATCGCAGGCCGCCGAAAGGTTTACCCCCACCCCGAGCGCGCCGCGATTTTCGTAGCCGGGAAAGGCGATGTTGTTATCGAAGAGGAGCCATGCGGGGCCGGCCTCGAGGCCGAGTTGCAAAAAGCGCTTGCCCGGCATGGGGTACCAGCGCAGCCCGGCAAGGAGCGCGGGCTGGTGAAAGGCGATCTCGTAACCTGAGCCGCGCATCCGGTCGAGGCTGTAGAGCAGCGAGCCTGACACATACAGGCCGGGCACGAGCTGGTACCCGCCGCTGAGACTGAAGCCGAAACCTGCACGGTCCAGCGCGTAGAAGTCGAAGTAGTTGTCGATGAAGGCGTCGAGTTGGGTGCCGCCTGGATAGACGGCCATGTTGAGAGAGGGCCCTATGTCAACATAAAAGCCCTCAGCAAAGGCCCCCGCGGAAACGGCGATGCCGAACGCCGCAAGCAGGGCCGCCCGTTTCAGCGGCCCAGGGGCAGGGCATCCGTTCCGCGAAAAAAGCGCGGGACGGGGGGGGGGGGCAAAATTTCATTTTGGAGAAACTGGATATATTTTGAATGTCCGGTTTCTCTTCGTTAAGTGCATTTCGCATCGTAGCTCCTTAGTAGAGAGTATAGCGGATTTCGAAAAATGTGTCAAGTAGGATGCGGCGTAGTGCGGAGGCGCGGCGCTGGCAGGGGAGCGTTGCAAAATGCGTTGGGACTTGGGAATTGGGAATTGGGAATTGGTCGTGATGCGATGGCGCGGAGTGTCCGCGAATGAGGGCGCATCCCCCCTTCGGCGGCGGAGCCGCTTGCCTCGACGCGCCGTGTTCGCATCACTTTGCTAACCACTAATCACTAACCACTTCCCCCGCGGCCACTTGACTCCCCCACGGCGTTTGCGGCATACTCTTCCTATGGAACGGCGCTTTAACTACACCGGCCTCTGTGTGCCGGAACAGCACTATATGGTCGACATTTCCCCCAAGATCGCCCAGATCAGGGCGATGGTCGACCAGGGCCTCTACTTCACGATCAATCGGGCGCGGCAGTACGGCAAGACCACGACCCTGCTCGCGCTCCGCCGCGCTCTGGCAACGGACTACCTCGTCATCAGTATCAGTTTCGAGGGGGTGGGGGACACGGTCTTTGACGACGAGGCGAAATTCTGCAAAATGTTCATGTCCGAAATTCAGTTCCGCCTGGAACGCTCGCGGTTGGTGGACGACAAGGACTACATCAAAAAGTGGGTGAACCCGGAGGTCACCGATATCCCACTCCTCCGCAAGCACCTCGACAA
This sequence comes from Treponema sp., assembly GCA_031272575.1. GTDB lineage: Bacteria > Spirochaetota > Spirochaetia > Treponematales > Breznakiellaceae > JAISTO01. The sequence goes on from JAISTO010000031.1 coordinate 3,313, forward strand.
GGTCTGCGCGGGCCGCAGGATAGTCCTGATGATCGACGAGGTGGACGCGTCCACCAATTACCGCGTCTACATCCGCTTCCTCGCCATGCTGCGGGACAAGTACCTTGCGCGGAACCGGGGCGCGGAGTGCACCTTCCACAGCGTCATTCTGGCCGGGGTCAGCGATATCAAGAATATCAAATTTAAGATGACAAGCGCCGGAGTCTACACGCCCCACGACGAGAGTACGGTCTACAATTCCCCCTGGAACATCGCCACGGAATTCAAGGTGGATATGTCTTTTCATCCTGATGAAATCGCCACCATGCTTGCCGACTACGAAAACGATCACCACACCGGCATGGACATTGCCGCCGTTTCGCGGGAACTTTACCATTGGACGGACGGCTACCCCTATCTGGTGTCAAAACTCTGCTACAACATTGCCACCGAAAGCCAGCCCATGGGGGAATACCTCCCCTGGCCGGAAAAGCCCTGGTCGAAGGAGGGGGTGTTTCATGCCATGCGCCTCATGCTCTGGGAGCAAAACACCCTCTTCGACGACATTTTCAAAAACATGGAGATGGACAAAGAACTCTACGACATGATTTATGGCATCCTCATTTTGGGGGCGCAGCCCCGTTACTCGCCCTACACGCCGGCACAGAATACGGCGCTCATGTATGCGTTCGTCAAAAAGGACGGGGAATATGTGGTCATTTCAAACCGGATTTTCGAACTGCTTATGACCACCTACTTCATGTCGAAGGACGAGATGCGGAAGGACCGGCCGCGCCGTAGTTGCGTGTTCAGGGAGGATGTGGTAAAGGACGGCCGCTTCGACATGGAACTGGCCCTGCGGAAGTTCGCGGTCTACTTTCGCGAGGTTTACACGGAGCGGGAACGCGACTTTTTCGAAAAGCACGGCCGGCTCTTCTTCCTCATCTACCTTTCCCCGCTGGTGAACGGGGGCGGCTTCTATCATATTGAAAGCCAGTTCACGGACCTGCAGCGCATGGATGTGGTGGTGGATTACGGGCGCGAGCAGTTTGTGGTGGAACTGAAACTGTGGCGTGGGGAGGCGGCGCGGGAGGGGGGCCTCGAGCAACTCACGGGGTACCTCAAGGCGAAGGGGCTTTCCACGGGCTACATGGTCACGTTCGACTTGCGCTCGCCGGAGCGCCGCGTGCCGAAAGAGGAGTGGGTCGAGGCGGACGGCTGCCGCGTTTTTGAGGTGGTGCTGTAGGGGGGGGATAGGGAGCACTGTCAACAAGTTAAGAAAAGTAACAATCGTCATTCCGCGACTTGATCGCGGAATCTCTACCAAAATGGCCCTTTTGAGGAGTAGATTGCGTAGTTCGGTTAAAACCGAACTATGGCAAGCCCGGCAATGACGGTCTTGTT
>JAISTO010000033.1 GCA_031272575.1 Treponema sp.
CATTAGCATAATTCGCGGTTAAATTCTTAAAATCCTGTTTCTTCAGAGTGGGCTAAAGATATGGGACAAGTTTAGCCTCTGGGGGGGTAGGGGGGGTCACGAAAGAAGCCATCCTCCCCAGAGGGGAGGATGCGTCTATACTCCTCCCCTCTGGGGAGGGTAGGGAGGGGTCACGGGAGATGCCATCCCCCCGCAGGGGGATGCGTCCCTCACTGTCAACAGTTAAAGAAAACAAGACCGTCATTGCCGGGCTTGACATAGTTCGGTTTTAACCGAACTACGCAATCTACTCCTCAAAAGGGCCATTTTGGTAGAGATTCCGCGGGGGAGAGGGGAACCGCAGTTCTACGAACTGACGCAGCGAAGATGCTCGGTCCCGTTTCCAAGCCGCGGAATGACGGTTGGCTCTTTCCTTAACTTGTTGACAGTGGAGTGGGGGAGGTAAAATGAGCATTGCTGCCCCTTGCCGCAACCGCCTTCACTATTATTAAAAAATATAGTATGCTGTACGCATGGGGTTCTCGATAACGAATGCAGCGCGCGGGGCCGGAAAGTTTTTTCGGGAGCGGGGGCGCAGAGTCGAAAAGCGGCTGCGGCCTCTTGCGGACAAACTGTTTCCCTGGGCCGCGGCGGAACGCCGGGTGCTTGTTATGGTGCTTGCCGGTGTGCCGGGACTTTGCGCGCTTTTTGCGGGTGGGGTGTTGATCGGCGGGGCGCTGGCCGCACGGAACGGAGATGCACGGCAGGTGGAGCAGGCGCCGGGAGAGGGAGCGCCGATGCGGATGCTCTTCGTACCGGACGAGCCCGATTTCGCCGCCCCCGTATTGCTGCCGCGGGAAGGCGCCGGGAGTTTCGGCGCCGCGGAGGCTGATGCGCTGTGGACAGACCCCGCCGGATGGAGAGACGAGAATTGGCAGGGCAGACTGCGAAGAGAAGTCGATACCTTGCTGCGGGAGGTGCGGTAATGCAGCGTACAGTGCTCCTCTGCTGGGCGATTTTTTTCTGCCTTTCCTGCGCAAGTGTGCCCGAGACGGACGAAACGGAACTCCCGGCTATGGATATTCCTGATGCCCCCCAGTCTGATGCCGCGGCCGATGCCGCACCTGATACTGCGGAATCGGCTGCGGTACCGGTTGTCGAAGAATGGGCTGATGCGGGCGACCTGCCTCTCGCGGTGATTCACGAGGAGGACCCGTTCTTGCAGGAGCCGGCGCCTCAATTCCCCGATGCGGAGCTCCCGCTGGCTGCCGCTCCGCTTTCTCCGCCGCCGGAGCCCCTGCCGGCAGAAGCGCCCGAACCCGAACCCGCGCCGGAGCCTTCACCGGTCGCCGCACTTGCGCCCGACCCCGAACCCGCGCCGGAACCCCCGCCGGTCGCTGCGACTGCATCTGAACCCGCGCCTGCGCCCGCTCCCCCACCGGCCGCTGTACCCGTGCCCGCACCTGCTCCTGCGCCCGCTCCCCCACCGGCCGCTGTACCCGTGCCCGCACCTGCTCCGGCGCCCGTGCCTCCGCCGGCTGCTGTCGTGCCCGCTCCCGCACCCGTGCCTCCGCCGGCTGTCGTTCCCGCACCTGCACCCGTGCCTCCACCGGCTGCTGTCGTGCCCGCTCCTGCACCCGTGCCTCCGCCGGCTGCTGTCGTGCCCGCTCCTGCGCCCGCGCCTGCTCCCGCGCCCGCGCCTGCACCCACGCCCGTGCCCCCGCCGGCCGCTGCACCCGCTCCCGCGCCTGCACCCGCGCCCGTGCCTCCACCGGAGCCTCCGCCGGCAGAAGCGCCTCTTCCAGGCGAGTCCCCTGATGCGCCGCCGCGCGTCCCTCTGCCGGTAAATCCGCTGCCGCCCCTTCCCTCGCGGCCAGATTCTGCGGCCCCTCCGAAGAAGGCCATTAGCCCTTCCCGCACTATCGAAGTCCTGACGGGCGAGTCTTTCGAATTGCAGTTCGACGGGAGCGGGTGGGTCTATCTCGGCGAGGCCGCTTCAAAAAACGGTGTCCGTTACGAGTCGCGCAGCAGCGCGGATGGGATTCAGCGTTTCATCTTTAAGGCGGAAAAAGCGGGGAACTACAAATTGAATTTCTACCGGAAGGGAACTCTGCAAAACGAGCCGCAGGAAGATCAGGCTGCCGTGCTGGTGCATGATCAGACGCCGCAGAAAACAGCGCCGCAGGAGGAGACCGTTCAGGCGGAACCGGCGCCGCGGGAGGCCGCCCCGCAGACGGAAACTTCCCAGGCAGAGGCGGCAGCGCCGGCGGCGGAATCCGCGCGGGTAGATGCCCGGGAAAAACCAGATGTTATGGGAAGCGAGGAACTGTGGCAGGAGGGGCAGCGCCTCGAGGCTCAGGGGCCTGATCGCAATATACGGGGGGCTCTCGAGTGCTATCGCAGGGTGCTGCGGGAGTTCCCGCAGAGCGTCCGCGCGGAGGATGCCCGTAAACGGATAGCATATTTGGAACGCTTTTATTTTAATTTGCGGTAGTCTGTCGCTTGACAAAAAATCCGTAATGCGCTATATTCTCTTAAATACACACAAGCCTAAGGAGGAACTATGGCTGCGAAGTTTGTTATTTCTGTTGACAAGTCAAAGAAATATCATGTCACATTGAAAAGCGCGAGGGGGCTGATCCTGGCCGCCGGCGAAAAAAAGTACGAGACCAGTGCGGCTGCTCGTAAAGGGGTCAACGAACTCAAGGCTGCCGCCACGGACGCGGAAATCGTGGACGAGACGGCGCCGAAAAATGCCCCGGCAAAAGGCGGCAAAGCCGGCGCCAAGGCCGGCGCCAAAGCCGGTGCCAAAGCCCTTGCCGCTAAAAAGGGCGCGGGCCGGAAAGGCCCCGCGAAAAAGGCGCCCGTTGCCGCGGATAAAAAGCCCGGCGCAAAGGCAGGCAGGAAGGCCGCTTCCGCCGCGGCAAGTGCCAAGCCGGGCGCAAGGTCCGGCAGGAAACCCGCGCCCAAGCCGGCGGCAAAGGCTCCGGCGGCCGCGGCGAAAAAGCCTGCCGCAAGGCTGCTGGGCGTAAAGCCCGGCCGGAAGCCCGCCCCCAAACCGGCGGCGCCCCTTCCCCCCCCGGACATCACGCCGAAGCTTTAACTTTTCGGAGTGGTCTCAACATTAGTTTCCGGGAAGAGCCGCACCCGCAGGGATTTGCCTTCGAGGAGCCGCGCGCAGAGGGACTGTACATCCTCTTGCGTCAGGGCCGCGATAAGGGCGGGTCTGCGGGTAAGGCGGGCGAGGGGGCTTTTGAAGAGCACCGCCGAGTTGGCAAAACTTTCTGCCAGGTAGCGGTTGCTCTGCGTGTTTTTTTCATACTCTTTCAGCAGCGCCGCCCGCGCCTTTAAAAAGCGGTCTTCGTCGACCGGGCCCTGGGCGAGCGCGCGCAGTTCCGCCTCGACGGCGGCGCACAATTCGTCTGCCCGCGCGGGGTCGCACTGGAAGTAAATCGACAGATTCCGCTCCCCTTTGGGGATATTCGTCGTCTGCGCCCAGGGCGAGATGCCGTACACGCCCCCCCGTTTTTCACGTATCTCTTCGGTAAGGCCGATTTCCAGGTACTCCGAAAGGAGCGCCGCGCTCTGACTCTGCTCCTCGCTGTAGGGCGCGTCCCCCGACCAGGCCATAAAGACCATGGCGCGCTCCTCCTGCCCCTTGCGTACCGTCCGGTCCGCCGCCGCGGGCTTTTCACAGGGGAGCTCCGTCCACTCGTCCCAGGGCGCTGCCCGCGGAATTGACGCTATCCAGGTGCTCACCAGAGGCCGCAGGGCATCCATGTCGATATTGCCGGTCAACACGAACGTGTAGTCCGCGGGGTTCAGGCCCTTTTTGATGAAGGCAAGCGCCCGCTCAAACGAGACTTTTTCCAGGTCGGCGGCCTCGAGGGGCTGGAAGCGCGGGTGGCCGGCGTAACGCTCGCGGGCGATCGCGCGGGTAAAGACCTCCTGCGGGTCTTCGAGGGCAAGCGCGAGGCTCGTGCGGTACTGGTCGAGCAGGGCCTCCGCGGCATCGGGCCTGATCGTGGGGGAGGTGAAATTGAGGAAGAGCATCTGGAAGAGGGCGCCGAGGTCCTTCACCGTGGCGGAGCCCTCGAAGCCGCGGTAGTAACGCGAGGCGAAGAACGAAAAGGCCGCGTTGACGCCGGCAAGGCGGCGCACCAACTCGGTGCGGGTGTAGGGGCCGAGCCCGGAGGCGCTGAGCAGTTCCGGCGCCAGGGCCGCGGAGACCGCGTCCGTGTCAAGCGCGTCGGGGGCGCCTGCGCTCGAGGTGCCCCCCCGCGCAAGCGCGTACAGGATGACTTCGTTGTTGCGGTTTTCGGTTTTTTTCAGGATGACATGAGCGCCGTTTCCCAGGCGCCAGATCTGCGCGCCGGTCTCCGCGTCCGTTTCCTCCGCGCTGATGACGCCGGGGGCCGGGGCTTCGGCCAAGGGCAGCGCCCCCGCAGCGCCCTGCGCAGCGCCCTGTGCCGGCGCCTCCCTGCCCGCGAGCGCAGGGGCGCTGCCTTTCGCCGCTTCCCGCGCCTCGGATGCCAGGGCCGCGATGCGTTCCCGCGAGGGGAGGGCCTCCGCCTCGCTCTGCGGGGCCAGCGCGAAGACGACGCAATCATCATCATTAAAGACACGCTCGAACGCGCGCTGCGTTTCCGCGAGGCTAAGCCCCGCGAGCAGTTGTTTCGCGGCCGCGAGTTCCCACTCGAGGCTCGGGAGCGTTTCATCATCAATATAGTAGGACGTGAGGTGACGGACCCAGTAGGATGATTCGCGGCGATCCTGCTCGGACGCGAGGCGCTCGAGGGAGGCAATGAGGCTCTGCTTGGCCTGCGCCAGTTCCGCGGAAGCGAAGCCGTAACGGAGCGCGCGCTCCTTTTCGAGGAGGAGCGCGCGCAGCGCCTCTTCGGCGCGGCCGGTCTTCGCGTCCACGCCCAGGCAGTAGAATGAGCCGGCCCGGCCGAAGTCCCAGGGCGCTGCCCATGCCGCGGTGAAGGGCGTTTGTGGCTTCGTCGCGGCGTCGTCGAAGCGGAGCGCCATCATCGTCGATACGAGATAGTCCACAATGTCGGCGCGGTACGCGGCGAGGGTGCCCCGCGCGGCGGCCGGGGCCTTCTTGTAGTAAAACGAAAAGGTAGTCGTGGTGAGTTCCGCGTCCGTAATCGCCTTGAACGCGAAGCGGCCCTTTTGCGGGGGCGGGAGCGGGTACTCGGGCCGCGCGGCCGGAGCCTCGGGCGCGGGTATGCGGAAATGCCGCGCGAGGCTCGCCTCGAGCGCCGCTCCGTCAAAATCCCCCACGAAGATCAGGGCCATGTTGTCCGCCCGGTACCAGCGCTCGTAGAAGGCCCGCAGGTCCGCGGCGCCGGCCTGCTCGATCACCTCGGGGAGGCCGATAGGCTCCCGCGCCGCGTAGGGGGAGCCCGCGAAGAGGAGCGGGAACATCTCCTTGCGGGCGCGCTGCATGGCCCCGAGGCGGCTGCGGTACTCTTCCATGATGACGAGGCGCTCTTTGTCCACCTCGCCCGGATCGAAACTGAGCGCCCGCGTCCAGTCATCCAGGATCGCGAGGGCCTTGTCAGGTATCAGGCGGATACCGTCAACTTCCTCGGTGGGAACCTCGATGCCGTACACGGTCTGGTCGTAGGAGGTGTACGCGTTCGCGTCCGCGCCGAAGCGCATACCGAGGGAGCGGAGGTACTCGATGAGGCTGAGTTTGGGGAAACGCTCCGTGCCGTTGAACGCGATATGCTCGACAAAGTGCGCAAGCCCCCGCTGCGCGTCCGTCTCGAGTACCGAGCCTGCCCGCACCGCGAGGGTCAGTGACGCGCGGCCCGCGGGCAGTTTATTCTCGAGGATGAAGTAGCGCAGCCCCGACGGGAGCGCGCCGGAGCGCACCGTCTCCATGAACGGGACCTGCTCGTCCGGCCGCCCGACCCCCTCCCAGCGCGCCCGCGGCGCTTCCATGACCCCGCGCGCGCTCAGGGGCGCAAGGGCGCCGAGCGCCGCGCAGAGCGTCCAGCAGCATAGCGCCGTCATGCGAAAAAAACGATTCGTCATACGAGAAAAAACCCCCGCGCCGCGCTGAGGGTTACGATCATCTTGATATTGTTTCATTGGTATAGTATACTGAAAGACACGGTAAAAGATAAGGAGACTATATGCGCTTGGTAACACGGGCCGATTTTGACGGCCTTGCCTGCGGTGCGCTGCTGCTGCACCTGGGCGTCATAGACGAATGGAAGTTTGTCCATCCGAAAGACATTCAGGACGGGCTGCTGCAGGTGGGGGATCAGGATATCCTCGCGAATATCCCCTACGTGCCCGGCTGCAAACTCTGGTTCGACCACCATTCGAGCGAGAGCGAGCGCCTCGGCAAGCAAACCTTTTTCGAGGGGGTCTCGCGGCCCGCACCCAGTTGCGCGCGGGTCGTCTACGACTACTACGGCGGGGACGCGCGGCTCGCGCGCTTCGGCGAAATGATCCGCTACGTGGACAAGGTCGATTCGGGCAGCCTGACCCCGGACGAGATCGTCAAACCATCCGGCTGGGTACTCCTGGGCTTCATCATGGACCCGCGCACCGGCCTGGGCAGGCTCAAGCGGTTCACGGTGGGCAACTTCGAGTTAATGCAGGAACTGGCCCGCGCCTGCGCGGAAAAAAACATCGAGGACATCCTCGCGCTCCCCAACGTGAAGGAGCGGGTCGACGCGTACTTTGAGCAGGAAGACCTCTTCAAAAAGATGCTCAAGGAAAAAGTCAAAATTGAAAAAAACCTGATCCTCGCGGACCTCCGCGGCATGGACACGATCTACGCGGGCAACCGCTTCCTCATCTACGTCCTCTACCCGGAACAGAACATATCGATGTGGGTGCTGGACGGCAAAGACAAGCAGAACTGCGTGATCACCGTGGGCTACAGCATCCTCAACCCCAGTTCCAGCGTGAACGTGGGGAGCCTCCTCCTCCGCTACGGCGGGGGCGGCCACAAGCAGGTGGGCACCTGCCAGGTGCCTTACGCTGACGCGGACAGGGTCATCGCGGAGATAGCGGCGGCGTGTAAGGGGTAGGGAGCGCGGCCCCTTGACATCCCTTCGTACGCCGGTTATACTGTCAACATGACCTTAGCCGATAAAATCACTATGGTGCGCATAGTCCTTGCGCCGATTTTCTTCGCCGTGTACCTGCTGCCGGTGCCGGCGCTGTGGCAGGCGGCCGCGCTGTGGGCTGTTTTTGCCGTGTCGGAACTGAGCGATATGCTGGACGGCCAGGCAGCCCGCCGGCTCAAGCAGGGGAGCGACTTCGGCAAACTGTTTGATCCCTTTGCCGACACCTTTACGCAGATCACGTTCCTCCTCTGCTTCGTTATCGAGGGTATCTTTCCGGTCTGGCTCTTTCTCGTGGTGCTCTACCGCGAGTACGCGGTGCTCTTCGTCCGCAACCTGATGCTCCGCAAGGGGGTCACGATGGGGGCGCGCATGGCGGGCAAGGTGAAGACCGTGGCCTACATCGCGGCAGAGGCGGCCGCCCTCGCGGCGGTCTCGCTGACCCGCCTGGGCAGCGCCGGATACCTCGCGTTCGACACCGCAAAAGCAGGCAGCGCGCTGCGCATCGCGGCGCGGGTCACCTTCTGCGTGTCCGTGGCGCTGTCTGTGTACTCCTTTGCAGAGTACCTCGTCACCTATTTGAAGGCGCCGCCCCGGGAAAATTGTTGAGGAGGTGTCAAGCCGCTACGGAACATTTTTTCATTTTTTGCGCGGCCTTTTTACGAAATTGCGAATCAACACAAAACAGGACGAAACAAGACGGGACAAAGGATTATCAATATATGAAGCGAGCCTGCGTTTTTCGCGGCGATAGAAAAAGTCTCCGAATCTGCCGCAAAAGTGCACGGCCAGAGGGTGAACTATGCAGCCGTTTTTGTAAAACCTGGCCATGCCTTTTTTTATGTTGAGGTTGATGCTGGAAGCGTTGATAAGCGTGTAGGAAAAGCGTCCGTGGTCTTCAGTTGGCAGGATGCCGTGTTTCGCGAAGGCTATCGCAAGGAAGGGCTCGTCGGGGAGCATATTGCCCCGAAAACAATCAATGCCGTAGGCGGCGCTGTTTTGGAGGCTCCTGTATGCAGTGTCAAAAATAGCGGCGGCTTCTTTTCCGCTGTTAAAGAGGAACATGCCGCTGTTGAATTTCGGCAGCCAGGGCAGTTGTTCTTTTTGGCAGACAGCGGCGATGTCCATGTACCAATCACCGCTGGTTAGCAGTTCTCCATGATACAACACCGGAGCGTCGTTCAGCACATCAAAATAGTAATCGAGGCTGCCGTACACAAGCGAGTCCGCGTCAAGGTAGAGCGTTTTTTGAAACGGCGTGTAGTACGGCAGTTTGAGTTTGGTGTTCAAGGGGTCGCCCAACGCGGCATTGTAGGGGATGACAAAATCGTAGTAATCCGCCAGGAAACCCTCTCCGTCTGTGATAACCGCGCGTCGGGGAGTGGGGGGAGTGACGGGGACGGGGGGGGGGATGCAAGCGCGTCGTCACTCCGCGGCTTGACCGCGGAGTCTGGCCGCCGCGCTTAACGCGCGGAGTGACGGGGACCGCAAAGCCGCGGGGGACGGGGACCGCAAAGCCGCGGGGGACGGGGACCGCAAAGCCGCGGGGGACGGGGACGGGGACGGGGACGGGGGGGGATGCAAGCGCGTCGTCACTCCGCGGCTTGACCGCGGAGTCTGGACTCCGCGCTTAAAGCGCGGAGTGACGGGGACGGGGAGGGGGAGGGGGATTTTTTGAGCAGATCGCGGGCGCGCGTGAGGAACACGTTCCGAAGGGAAGCGAGGGGGGGATTAAAGAAATGGGCAAGACGGCGCGTCTCGCGGCGGTAAAAATGCGCGCCGAAGCGGCCGAAAAAGTGGACGATGAGAGGGAAGGCGTATTTCCCGCTCTTCGCCTGTATGTGCGAAACGCCTTTCACGACATTTAGGTTGAGGTAACGCACATCAGAAAGCCCCCGCGAGAAACGCTCGCATTCTTCCTCATAGGGCAAGATGTTGTGCTTTGCGAATGCGATGGCGAAATACGGCTCATCGGGAAGATTTTTCCCGCGAAAGAAATCGACCCCGAGTTCGCTGTGGTTTGTCATGTAATCAAACGCGGTGTCGAACACCGTCCGCGCCTGTGCGCTCTTGTCAAAGAGAAACATTCCGCTATTAAACGCGGGAAGCCATTCAATGCCCAGCGCCTTTATTACCTCCGCGCGGTCAAAGTACCACTCACCTTCCGTCCGCAAAAATCCGCGGTAAATAAAATGCCGCTCGGCAAAAGCGTCCCAGCAACTGTCGATGTTTTGCATGATAAGGCTGTCCACGTCAAGGTAGAGCGTTTGTTCAAACGGAGTGCAGTGATACACGCGCGTTTTGATCGCGAAGGGATTCTCCGCCGCTCCGTCAAACGGAATCACAAAATCGTAATACGGCTCAACGATTTTTGGACAGTCGGTGATGACCGCGCGGTGAAGGTGCGGCGCGTGAAGCATCGCCGAAAGCGCGAGATACTTCGCGTTGTCCGCGTACTTTTTCCCAATGGCAATGGTGATAATGCCTTTTTTTATGTTCATATCAAAACCCCATTTTAATATGCCGCGCTAAATTGCGCGGCGTAAATTTGCGCGCGAAAAGCGCGGCGCGCCTCCGGCGGGCAGAGCGAGCCAATCGCCAAAAATGCCGTCCCATTCCGGCGTGAGAAACTTTTCGTAACCGCTTCCGGGGTAAAAGGTGAGTTCGCCGAAATACACTTTT
>JAISTO010000036.1 GCA_031272575.1 Treponema sp.
CGGGGGGGAGTGGCTTGCGCCTGGCTCGTAAGTCGCGCGTACTACCGGACAGTTTCACGGTAGTACGCGCATCCCACTTGCAACGCGCACCCTACTCCCCACTCCCCACTCCCTATTCCCCCCCCCGAGGACTTGACGCGGGGACCGGCCCTTGCGGTATACTAAGACTGATGAAAGCACTTGTTCCATTTGTGTTATACCTCCCGATCGCCTCCAGCCTCGCCGCCCAAGTCAGCAGCCGTTTTTCAATCGGCCCGGAATGGGGAAAAACAGCCGAGGTAAACGCAAACCATGATGAAAGCACCCAAAGCGCCCTGGGAGCGGGGGCTGCCAATTACACCCTGTTCGGCGTCCAGCGAGGCGGCGGAAAGCCGAAGCCCGCCTTTGGTTTTTTTGTCCGCGCGGATGCGCTCTTTCCCGGCGCAATCCCGGAGGAGAACGATCTGATAATATACGACTTTTCCCTCCAGGCGGATGTGCTGGCAGGTCTTGCCTTCGGAGCGGGGCTGAGCGGCAGATTGGACTTTTACCTCGGCGCCGGCCCTGACGCGCAGGGTTTGTTCTGTCTGTATCAGACCAGCCCGCCGGGCATGGGCACGGTGAAGTATGAAAGAAACGCCCTGCGTTTGGGGCTTGGCCTGGATAGCGGCATCAACTATCATCTGGCAAAGCGCTTTTTTCTTAACGCCGGAGTCGTCCTTGCTTTTTATTTTTCCGAGTACGAGACCATGCGATCCCGGTTTGGCGATTATTCGGGCTTTGCGGCTTCGTATTTCGGCTTTGCCGCGAAGATCTACCTGGGGCTCGGCCTGGAGCTAACGCCATGAATAGCCTTGTTCGGCAGGCCGGTTGGCTGCCTCCAATCAGGCGGGTTTTTGTCTGCGCGTCCGCGCTGCTGACGGCGTCCTGTCCGCAGAATCCGCTTGACGTTTACAATTATGAAGGCAATAGTTCGGTTGTCGAAGATGCCGCGCCCCTGCATATCTTTCTGATCGGCCTGGATGGATGGGGGTCTTTCAGTCTTCCGCGGGCCGAGATGCCGGTGATAAAACGCATGATGGAAAACGGCGCATACACGCTGGCAGCCAAGGCGGTCATGCCCTCCCGAAGCGCGCCGAACTGGGTTTCCATGCTAAGCGGCGTCCCGCCGGCCCTGCACGGGTACACCCAAAACACCGCAAAGCCCCTGTTTACCCCGGCAATCACCGACGAAGACGGCCGTTATCCCAACGTCATCACGCTCCTGTCGAAATTGCGGCCCGACTGCGCGATAGGCGTTTTTTACGAGTGGGAGGGCATTGGGGATATTTTCCCTGTTTGCCGCGCCGCCGTGGAAGCGCAGCTTCCGGACCTTTCCTCAAACCGGGAAACGCTGGAACCCATTCTCAATTATATTGACGGTCTCAGGGCCAGCCTAAGTTTTACCTTTGTGCATTTTGACGGCGCGGATCACGCGGGTCATTCGGCGGGCTACGGTTCTGACGCTTACTACGATATGCTGCGCGGTCTGGACGGCTTTGTCGGCGAAATTGAACAGGCGGTGAGAGACGCGGGTCTGATGGATAACGCCGTCTTTATTATCAGCGCGGATCATGGCGGAAAAGGAAACGACCACGGCGCCGATACCATCGAAGAACGGGAAATCCCCCTGATCCTGTACGGAAAGAACATCAAAAGCGGAACCGTCATCCCCGGCCCGGTGGACATTTACGACATAGCGCCGTCAATAGCGGCCCTGTTCGGCATTTCCCCGCCCACCGTATGGACGGGGAATCGTTTGCCTCTTCAGAACCCGTAACTCGCGCCCAGCGTGAACTGCGCGTCGAAGGCATTCACCCCCTTGATGTTCCCCTTGTTGGCCACGAACACGAAATCCGCCTGGCCGTAAACAGCAAGGCTTTTGACGCCGGGCATATCCCGCAGGATGTTCCACGCGCCTGAAAGGGACAGGGCCGTAAGGTAGTAGGGCGCGTTGCGGGCGGCGGCGTTTTCGTCGGCGTAGTTCCCCTGGTAGTGGTGGTCGGTGGGGGTGCTCTGGTAACCCGGGCGGTTCTGGTAATCACCCGCGGCATCTAAGCCAGCGTCCCAGCCGGCGCTGTTGTCCTCGATGTCGACCGCCGACCAGCGGGTCCACTTGTCGAAGGTGCCGTGCACCATGAACATGAGGTTGGCGCCGGCGCTCCACTTGCCGAAACTGCGGTACGCGGCGTTGGCGTTGAGCACGATGGCGTCGCCGCCCCAGCGGTAGCCGAGAAACTCCTCCACAAAGAGAAGCGGGGCGCCATCAGCGGCCGAATAGTAGCGGTTCGCCACCACATAGTTCAGTTCGCGGTTCTTTTTATTCGCGGTCATGCGCTGGGCGCGGAGGTACAGGTAGGGGTCGGTATAGGCGCCCTCAAAGGAGCCTGAAAGCATGCCGCCCCAGAGGGGGAAGGCCGTCTTTGCGCCCAGCATGAAGCCAAAGGCGTCGGGGTTGGCGTCGTCATCGGCGCCGGGCGCGGGCTCGCCGGGCAGGTGAAAGTCGTCCACCGCGATCTGGCCGTAGAGGTTGAGCGCCGGCAGGGCCGCCCAATCCACCTCCAGGCTCAAGAGGGAATTGGCATCGTAGGTGCGGTACAGGTTGTGCATGAGTATCGTGGGAAGGAAGTACTGCAAGTCCGCCTGCCCATCCTCCGGCTGGTACATGATAGCCTCGGAAAGGGCCATGTTCACCTTGTTGAATAGGCGCCATTCAAGCCGGTGGGCGATAAAAAAGTTCAGGCCATCGTGCGTCTGGCCGGCATCGTCATTCCAGACCACCGTCTCATTTTCATCGGTCGTGTAATACTCATTCGGCGAAGGAAAACCGGACACATTGAAAAGGTACTTGAACTGGTCATTGTAGGCCGTAAGGCGGACGTTGTTGTGATAGTCCACCTGGCTTCCCACCATAAAGTTGCCCGATTCCCCCGGCCCCCAGGAGAGCCGCTCCCGGCCGATTTCCAGGTTGAGGCCGGGCACTCCCAGGGAAATAAACGTCCGGTTCGGGAAGTTGAAGTTCAGGTCGTTCAGTGTCGCGGGCGGCACCATGGGGATGTTTGTGCTGAAGGCGGAGGAGCCGAAAAAGGCCGATCCAACGGATTTTTTGCCGTTCTCGTCGAGAATGGCGTTGTACTTTTCGTTTCCCAGGGAAAACTCCCCGAAGCCGTAGGCGTAGGGCGTAAGGCGCAGTTCAAAATCCAGGGCCAGGAACGGCTTTGTCAGGTTCATGGGCCGAATGTAGTCGTCCAGGCGGGTAAAATCTTCGGGGTTGCTGTGAGCGTAGGCCTCGGCCGTCACCGCGCCTGAAAAGGTGAAGGCCCGCGCCGGCGCCTTGAGTGTCCGCTCCGCGTACTCGTAGGCGGCCCGCTCCCCGTCGGCCAGGTTCTCCGTATCAAGCCGCCCCAGCATGAGCAGCAACTCGTCTTCAGTCCAGGGCCCGGAGGTAGACGGCAGCGCCAGCCCCGCTCTGATATAGAGGGCTTTGATCGCCTGGTAGACCTCGCTGTCGATGGGGTAGACCTTCTGGTGGTTCCCCGCCTGCGCAAAAGCCGCCTGCGCACACAGCGCAAAGCAGAGCGCCGCCCCCGCGATTAACGCGCCGCGCCGCTTCCCCCCCCACGCGCCCCATGACGCGCTTTTTTGCGCCACGGGGGGGGGGGGACAAATTTTCACTTTAGAGAAACTGGACATATTATGAGCGCCCGGTCTCTCCATGTAACATACATTCTGCATAGTATCTCCTTTGAAAAAGAGTATGCGGAAAAAGCGCGGGTATGTCAATGGGGGCGCACGGGACACTGTCAACAAGTTAAGAAAAGGGACAACCGTCATTCCGCGGCTTGACCGCGGAATCTCTACCAAAATGGCCATTTTGAGGAGTAGATTGCGTAGTTCGGTTAAAACCGAACTATGTCAAGCCCGGCAAAGTAACAATCGTCATTCCGCGTCTTGCGCAATTAACGGTGTTTCACGTGAAACATCTGGCGCGTTAGACAGCCGCCGCTTCAAACAGGTCATCCATGTCGTCATCTTTTAAGGGATCGACGTTTCCCGCGCTGCGGAAGACTTTTTTGAAAAAGGCGACGATCGCCACGAGGAAGGGGAGGCTGTAGCGGAACGGGAGCGCGATGCGTACCGTGTTCAACAGTTCCTTTGGGTTCAGGTTGAAGAGTACCGGCCAGGGCGCAAGGACGCCGTCGGGGAAGAGGCGCGCGGAGACCGCGGCGCATTCCTCGCTCGCGCCGACTTCCTCGTAGACCGCCTGTAGGCGCTCGTCATCGAGGATCTGCGCAAGGAGCGGGTCTATTTGTTCCGTGTAGCGGCGGAGGAGGAGCGTCAGCGCCTCTTCTGATTCCATGGCCGCTTCTTTGCGATAGTCCCGCAGTATACGGCTCCACCGTTTTATAAGCGCGGTTTTCAGATGCGCGGCGGTTTCCAGAATGCGGCGGAGGCAGAGGACGAAAACTTTTGTTTTGCAGACGAAGAGCGGCTCTGCCTCCGATGCCGGCGTCTGAATAACGAGCAGATCAGGCAGAGCGCCGTCCTGCGTCGTTTCAATCCGTTTGAGTATCCAGTCAGTTAAATCGTCCGTCGAATAACGGCCGAGCAGCGGAGCGCCTTTTCTATCCTGAAAAGCGCGTATGTCATCAAGGCGAAAAAGAAAGGGCGGCCTCTTGAAGCATTGTTCCAATTCCTTCAGCGCCAGTTCGCGCACCTGTTTTCGCGCCGCGATATCTTTGAAACAATGACTCAGCGCATCGATCATCAGCGCGCTTTGAATGACGGCAAGGTCTTCACTCAAATGCACATTGCCCTCTTCGACCTCCTGCTTGAGCACGTTGCAAAAAAACGACCAGAAGGTGTACGAAGATTCTTCACCCTCAAGAAGCGCATCCCGGCAAATCCAGGGCTGCAGCACTATGCGGTTGAGTATGCCGTTCAAAAAAGGTTCGCGTCCTTTAAAAAGCGGCAAAAGTTTAAACGTGAAATAATCTTTGTTGTTGCTGTCTTCGAGACGCCCCTGCACTTTTAAGATCGCGGTCTCGAGTAACTGCCGGGGAATCATATCTGAGAGGAGAAGGATAGAGCCGAAATCGGCGGGGAGGCTAATCTTGATAATCTCAGGCTGCGGGCCGGACGCGCAGACGGCATCGTCATCTGCAGAGGGGCTTTCCGCGTTCACCGGATGCTCATCATCACTTTTGCTGTCTTGTGTTTCCGCCTGCGCCGCCGCGCGCTCCGCGTTTTTTTCCGTCAGGGTTTTGATGAAGTCGATAAACTCATGCGCGCGATCCAGATCGAGATGCAGGATGCGTTCCGGGGGAAGGCGTATGCCGAGCGTTTCCTCGCTGGGAAAGGGCAGTTCTTTTTTGCGCATACCCTCGCGGTACGCGGCGCGAATGCGGCGGCGGCACAGGTGGGGCAAAAAAATGCTTTCGCCGCGGCCCGTGCTTAAGAGTTCGCAGAGCCCGGTTTCCGCGAGCGCCTCGAGCGCGGCGTCCAGCGCGGCCGCATCCGCCAGTTCGGGATGTTTGCCGAAAATCCGCGCCTGTTTCCCGACATACGAAAAAAAAGTTTCCCGCTTTATCCAGACCGCGTTGTTCCGCTCCGCGCAGTCTTCAAGAAGCCGCGCCGTATCACCCTTTTGCAACACTCAGCGCCTCTTCTCCCAAAGTGTCTATTTCATCCAAAATCGTGTTCATGGCCCGCAGGGTATCCGCGGCCGCCTGGACCTCTTCGGCAAACTGCGCGTCTTTGTTCAGGAAAAACGTCAGGTTGGCGAGTAAGTTGTGATTCAAGATGCCGTCCAGCGTTGCCGCGACCTCTTCCGCGGCGGTCTGCGCGCTGGCAACCAGATCGGCGGCCTCTTTGGACGCCTTGTCGACAATGGACCTGATCTGCTGCATCTTGCCCCGGCCCCGTTCCACATCATCCTTCGCCTGCAGGTAGCGGGCGCCGTACTCGCCGTGCGGCGCTATGCGGCTTTCGAGAAAGCGTATGTCATCCTCTGTTTTGATTAACTCGTTGTAGCGCTCGGTAAAATCCGTGCGGTTTTCGACGCGGTAAAAGACGCCGTTCAAAATGATCGGTTCTATTATTTTGGTTATGCGCGCGAAAAACACCTCGGTGTTAAAAGTGGACAGGAACGATATGCTGAGTTCGTCTTTGAGCGGGAACCCGTCGGGGTTATGCACAGAATAGAGATTTTCGAGTAATTTGAGATTTGAGCCGTTCAGTATTTTGCTGAAAGACGCGGCAAGTTCTTTTTTCTTTTGCTCGGTTGCGCGGCGTTCCAGAGCCGCGTCAATTTGACGTTTCCAATATTCGCGATAGACGGGGAGCCAATCCTCGCCGCCGGTGATGCCGCTGGGAACGAGTTCGACGTTGCGGTTCCCGCAGCGGAGCACCTGCGTGAGCGGTACATTGCGGTTGAACTCGCGGATGACTTTGAGTGAGTCTTCCGCGCGTTCCAGCAGTATAGCAAGTTCCCGATGCAGATCGAGATTGTCATTCATATCCGCTTTCCCCCGCAAAAGAAAAATGAAAAGCGATTCCAGGAGGGGGAGGGGGGGGACCACCGCAAGCGAGAAAAGGATATCGTTGAGAGCGGAGAGGTAGCCTGAGGTCTGCCCGAACATGGCGGTGCGGCCTTTGCTGACATTCGCGGAAGTGAAGGCGCTTATCAATTTATCAAAAGGAAAGCCGGACAGTCTTTTTAAACAAAAAAGACAGCGCACATCAAAATACATCTGCGTCCGCTGCTCTTCGGAAATTGAATCGAACGCTTCGTCGAGCGCCCGCGATGCAAGTTGATGCAGATCCGGTTCCGCGCCTTTGCCGCCGGCAATATCAAAAGTGAGTCCGCGGATTTTTTGTAACTGCTTATGCACCGAAGGCATTTCCAGAGAACCCAAAAAACCGAAGAACGCGCCCTTGTCCCGATTGAAGCCTTCGTCCAGCGCCGTGTAAAAAAAGCGCGAGGCGTTTTTCAGGCGTTCCACCTGCACAGAAAACATACCGAGCAGCAGGTACCTTCGGTAATCGTAAATGCCGGGAAATTGCTTTTCGATAGCCTTACCCAGTTTTTTTATCTGCCGGTCAGTAAGGAGTTCCGCCTTTGAACGGCCGGTTAAGAGGCTTTTCAAAAAGAGCAAAATTCGCAAAAAAAGTGAAATTCGGTTGTACGACGTCATAGTCCCCGGATGGGCATACTCCTCCCGGGTTTCATAGAGAAGTTCGGAAGAGATAACCGACCTATCTTTTAATTTTTCGAGCAACTCCTGTCTTTCTTCGAGCGTCAAATCCGCAATGAGCGCGTCAAAAGTTCCGAACTCAGACATTTTTCCTCCGTCATTTTAATATCGGTTTTTTGGAAATAATATTGAGGAAAAGAGGGACTATCATTTTTCCCGCTTTGCAACCTTTTTCGCGCTTTGGTGTCTATATGACAACATTGTTTCTATTGTCAGAGGTATCTATGATCAAAGAACGGAGCCCCTGGAAGGTGCTTGACGCCTATCGGGGCACGGATTTTTCGGGGCTGTGGCCCACACTGCCGGAGTTGTTCCGGATAAACGCGGGGCGCTTTGCGGAGCGCCCCTGCCTGACGATCTACGAGCCGGGCCGCATAAGCCTCAGCTACGCGGAAACGCTTGCGCGGGTCGAGGCTATAGCCCGCTGGCTTGCCGGCGCGGGCGGCGTGGCAAAGGGCGACCGCGTAGCCATTAGCGGCAAAAATTCGCCGGAGTGGGCCGCGGCCTACCTCGGCATCCTCTTCGCGGGCGCGGTGGTGGTCCCCATCGACTACCAACTCAAAAACGAGGAGACCGCCCTCCTTATCAAGGCCGCGGGCGCGAAGGTCCTCTTTGTTGACGAGGAAAAATACCCCGTGTTCCGCGACGCGCCCGCGGGGCTGCGGCATATCATCTCGCTGAAAAAGGGCCCGGGCCTCGGCGACTATGTCTACGATATAGACGGCCCCCGCAAGGCCATCCCGCAGGCTGCCGAGAGCGACCTGGCCGCTATCCTTTTCACCTCCGGTACGACCGGCGTGCCCAAGGGGGTCATGCTCACTCACCAGAACCTCGTGGCGGACTGCTACCTGGCCCAGGGGCACCTCGACCTCTTCAAAGAGGACGTGTTTTACGCGCTGCTGCCCATCCACCACTCGTACACGATGCTGGCGGTCTTTATCGAGACCCTCTCCTGCGGGGCCGAGGTGGTCTTCGGCAAGCGCATGGTCACCAAGGCCATCCTGAAAGACCTCAAAGAGGCGAAGATCACGATGCTGCTGGGGGTACCGGTGCTCTTCAACAAGGTGCTGGCCGGCATACTGCGGGGCATACGGGAAAAAGGGCCGGTCGTGTACGGGGCCGTGCAGGTCCTCATGGGCATATCCGGGGCCATCAAAAAGATGACCGGCAAAAACCCGGGGAAAAAACTCTTTCACACTATCCTGGACAAGGCGAGCCTGACTACCCTGCGGGTCTGCATCTGCGGGGGCGGCCCCCTTGCGCCGAGCGTCTTCCGCAAGTACAACCAGATGGGCATCGACTTTATCCAGGGCTATGGCCTTACGGAGACGAGCCCGATCATCACCCTGAACCCGATCGAGCACTACAAGGAGACGAGCGTTGGGCGGGTGCTGCCGCAGACCGAAATGAAGGTGCTCTCTCCGGACGAGCGCGGCATAGGCGAGATCGCGGTGCGCGGCCCCATGGTCATGCGCGGCTACTACGAGAACGCGGCGGAGACGGCGGCGGTCTTCACGGAGGACGGGTTCCTGAAAACCGGGGACCTGGGCTACCTGGACAGCGAGAACTACCTGTACCTCACGGGCCGCGCCAAGAACATGATCGTGACCGAGGGGGGCAAGAACGTGTACCCCGAGGAGATCGAGAATGAGTTCCAACTCTTCGAGGAGATTGACCAGATCCTGATCCGGGGCTTCGTGCAGGACAAAAAAATGAAGATCGAGGGCATAGAGGCGCTCGTGTACCCCAACCCGGAACTGAAGGACGAAGCCGGAGCCCCCCTCGCGCCCGAGGCGCTGAGAGCCCGCATCGAGGCGATTATCTCCTCGGTGAACCAGCGCCTCCTCCCCTACCAGAAGATCGCCCGCACGGTGCTGCTCACGGAGCGCATGGAGGAAACGACCACGAAAAAAATCAAGCGGGATGAGGTGCGCGCTTGATGGCTTGAGTGAAGGGCGCCGCCCCGGCGGGGCGTCACCCTTCACCAGCCGAAATCCGCATGGCTTCCGGTGCGGGCGGCGGTCGGGTGGTCCCGATGCCTCGGCGCGAGGGGCACAAAATTTGCCAGCATATCCAGAATCTCCGTAAGTTTTTCCGGGTTCTTGCCGCGTCTGACCATTCGCTTTAAATCCTGTTTCATCCTGCCGGAGAATTCGATTTCAAGCATTTAATCCGCCAGCATCGCCGCGACTGCTTCTTTCGCGGTCTTGTAGGGCCCGTAGATGTCCCGGCCTGCCAGCACATCTTCCATTGCGGCGATGGTTTCCGCATTAAAGTGCTCAGTCTCCGCATCCCCCGCTTCCTCCGCATCAGCCGGAGTAATGTAGACGATCTGATCCTTGGGAAAGCGCACCGGTGAAAAAGGCACAAATACCTCGCCGTTATAGCTCGCTTTTATGGTCTGCATACCAACCTCCATGCATCCCTATTTTACCACACCTCTGCGTAAAAACCAAGGCCCGCGCGCGGGGGTGGGACGGCGCGATGTAGATGACGAGTCCGTCACTCCGCGACTTGGAAACGGGACCGAGCGGTGCAAGCGCCGCGAAGGTTCCCCTCTCCATCGCGGAGTCTCGACTGCGAGCAGATTCCGCGGTCGAGCCGCGGAATGACGGGGGGCCAAGCCGCGGAATGACGAAGAAAATCCGTCTATGCGTTTATCGTGGCCCCCTTGCCGTTCTTTTCCCCTTTGCGCTATACTGTCCCCATGAACGCACTCGCAAACGAACTGAACGCCATCCTCGACGGCACGGCCGCGGGGAGGCTTCTGTCGCGGAGGGGGAGGCGGCTGTACTTCCCCCGCGGGATCATCGCGCAGTCCGCCGAGGCCAAGGCAAAAGGGCATACCGCGAACGGCACGATCGGCATCGCGCAGCAGGGGGGGCATCCGCTCATCCTGCCGGCCATCGCGGAGGCCATGCCGGGCCTGCGCCCTGAGGAGGCGGTGGCCTACGCGCCCACGGCCGGGGTCGAAGAACTGCGCCGCCTCTGGAAGGAACAGATCCTCGCGAAGAACCCCGGCCTCGACCCGGAGCGCATCTCGCTCCCTGCGGTAACGCCGGGGCTCACGGCCGGGCTCTCGTATCTCGCGGACCTCTTCCTGGACGAGGGCCAGACCATGCTGGCAAGCGACCCCTCCTGGGATAACTACCCCCTCATCTTCGAGGAGCGTATGGGCGCGCGTTTTCGCGCCATACCCTTTTTCGGCGAGGGGCAGGGGGGCGGAGGGCTCGACCTCGAGGCCATCCGCGCCGCCATTCAAGAAGAAGCGCGGACGGGCCAGGTACGCATCGCCATCAACTTTCCCAACAACCCCTCCGGCTATGCCCCTACGGAAAGCGAGGCGCGCGCAATCGCCGCCATGCTGCGCGAGGCCGCGGAGGGGGGCGCGGACGTCTTCGTCATCTGCGATGACGCGTATTTCGGTCTTTTTTACGAGGATGACGTGTGGCCGGTCTCGCTCTTCAGCCTGCTTGCCCATCTGCACGAGCGCATAGTCGCGGCCAAGGTGGATGGCCCCATCAAAGAGGATTACGCATGGGGGCTGCGCGCGGGCTTTGTCACCTTTGGGGGCGCGGGGCTGGGGCCGGAGCACTACGATGCCCTGCAAAAAAAACTGATGGGGGCGATCCGCTCCTCCGTGTCCTGCGCGAACACGCCCGCCCAGTCCTTCCTGCTGAAGGCGCTGCGCGACCCGCGCACCCCGGACGAAAAAGCGCGCTTCCACCGCCTCATGCAGAGCCGCTACGAGGCGGTGCGCACCTTCCTCGCAGGACATCCCAATCACCCTTACCTCAAGCCGCTCCCCTTCAACTCGGGCTACTTCATGTGCTTCCGCTGCCAGGGCATCGACGCCGAGGCGCTCCGCCGCGCCCTGCTGGACGACTACGGCATCGGCGTGGTCGCGCTCGGCAGCGATTGCCTCCGCATCGCGTACTCGGGGCTCGACCTCGAAAAAATCCCCCTCGTGTACGAGACGATCTACAAAGCGGCGCGGAGCCTGGGGGACGGTCAGGACAAAAATGTATAAATATTTCCCCAAAAATGTAACTTTTTAGGGGATATTTTGTATTAATTACAGGTACTGGAGGTATAGTATGACATTTATGCAAAGACTTTCGACCAAAAAGGTACTCATTTTCAACCTGGTGTTGATAGGGGTACTGATCGGGTTCTCGGTGGCGTTCCTGTCGTTTACCTGCGCGGCGCCCGGAGAACGAAACAGCGCACGGGCGCAGAGCGCGTCCGGCCCTGCCGAGCCCGCGCCGGTCGAGGCGCTCGCCGCGGCGGAGAGCCTGCAAAACGCGTTCCGCTATGTGGCGGACAAGGTGCTCCCCTCGGTGGTAGAAATCAAAACGGAGACGGTGCAGAAGCAGCGCCTCCCGGACTTCGAGGGTATCCCCTGGGAGTTTTTCTTTGGCCCCCGCGGCCAGGATCGGCAGCGCGGCCAGGAGCGGGAGTACCGCTCGCAGGGCCTCGGCTCCGGCATCATCGTAAAGCAGGATGGCCGTGTCTACTATGTGCTCACGAACAACCATGTCGTAGATGGGGCTGACAGCGGCAAGATCAGTGTGGTGAGCAACGACGGCAAAGAGTACACCGCGAAAATCGTGGGCCAGGACGAGCGCCGCGACCTCGCGATGATCTCCTTTTCCACCGGGGACACCTTCCCGGTCGCAACGCTCGGCAACTCCGACGCGATCCGCGTGGGGGACTGGGCCATCGCGGTGGGCAGCCCGCTCGGCTTCATGTCCTCGGTTACCATGGGGATAGTCAGCGCGGTGGGGCGCACCGGCGGGCCCGGCGGCAACATCAACGACTTCATTCAAACTGACGCCTCGATCAACCAGGGCAACTCCGGCGGGGCCCTCGTCAACATTAAGGGTGAAGTCATCGGCATCAACACCTGGATCGCCAGCAACAATGGGAGCGGGTCCATCGGCCTGGGCTTCGCTATCCCCATCAACAACGCGAAACGCTCGATCGACTCCTTTATCAACAAAGGTGAAATCAGCTACGGCTGGCTCGGAGTCAGTTTAACTGAGCCGTCGACGGAAACGGCCGCGGCCCTGGGCCTCGAGGGGAAAAAGGGCGCCCTCGCGGTGCAGGTCTTTATGGGCTCGCCCGCGGAAAAAGGCGGCATACGCCCCGGCGACTTCATCACTCATGTTGACGGCAAAGAAGCGCGCGGCGTAAACCAGGTAACCATGATGGTAGGCGACCTCGCGCCCGGGCAGAAGGCGGTCTTCAGCGTTATCCGCGATGGCAGCAGCCGCAACTTCACGGTGACCATCGAAGCCCGCACGGACGAAGTCGCGGCCGAGAACCGCAAACTGTGGCCCGGCGTGCAGACGACCGTCATTACCGACGGCCTCCGCTCGCGCTTCAAGACCGGCGATTCCGCGGCCGGCGTCATCGTCGTGCAGGTCATGGAGGGCAGCCCCTCCGCCGTCATCGGGATGCAGGAAGGCGATATAATCACCGAGATCAACGACAAGCCGGTCAAGGACATCGCCGCGTTCTACAAGGTCCTCCGCGAGGAAACCGCCCGCGAACTGCGCTTCGGGTTTATCCGCAGCGGGGACGAGTTGGAGTCGCTCAAATTTAAGCGGTAGGATAGCCGCGGCAGCAGAGTTAGGGGGCTTGGAGCCCCCTAACTCCCTATGCGCCCCTTGTGGGCCAGGTAGTCCCAGCGCGTCACGATGCCGATGAGTTTGCCGTTTTCTACTATGGGCAGGTGCCCGATGTGGTGCTCGTAAAAGATTTTCTCGATGTCGCGCAGGGTAACGGCAGGTCCGGCGCTGAGAGGCGGCCTGGACATATAGGCGGATACCGGGGCCTTCATGGCACGGGCCTTGCGCCCCTTCATGATGTCGCGGAGGCTCAGGAAGCCGGTAACTAGCCCGTCAACATTGACGACCGGGACGCCGGTAAGGTTCACCCGTTCAAGAAACAACGATGCTTCCCTTAAGGTTGATGTCTCGTAGATCGAGCACACGTTCGGCGTCATAATGTCCGCGGCGCGCAGGGCAGGCTTAAGCGATGTTTCGAGACGGCTGCAGAGTTCCTCGATAAAAGCGGCCGCGTCCGTGCCGCGGAACTTGGCGGAGGCCGCGGCCTGGTGCCCGCCCCCGCCGTACGCGGAGAGGAGTTCGTGCAGATCGATAGCGGGCTTTTGGCTGCGGGCGATCAGCAGCATCGTTTCGTTTTTCGGGATGACAAACACGGCGAAGTACGCGTCCGGGTTCTGCATTTCCATGACCCGCTCGACGACCGCGGCAAGGCCCTTTACCTGCGCATCGAGTTCCAGTGTGCTGAAGAGGAGGTCGTGCCCCTGAATCTTGCGGCGCTCTATGCGGGGAAAGAGGCTGTGCAGCACTTCTATTTGCTTGTCATCTTTTATTGTTTCGAGGAAGGACTTGACGAGACGGAGGGAAGCCCCCTGGCCCAAAAGCCAGGCCGCGGCCTCGAAGTCAGCGGGGCGCGTGTTTTCGTAGAGGAGCCTGCCGGTGTCCGAGTAGATGCCGGCGAGCGCTATCGTCGCCTCCTGCGGCAGCAGGGACACGCGCCGCTTCATCGCCTTTTTCGCGAGGTAACTGGTGAGTGCGCCGGTTTTGCCATCCTCGATGGCCTCGCAGGGTATGTCGCACAACGCTGTCTGGTGATGGTCAAAGATGCTTACCCGCGGCGGGCTCCGGCCGCGTATACGGCTAAAGTATTCCTCCACGCGGGCCGCGCGGCAGGTATCCACAATGATGATCTGTTCGATGTCCTCGGTTTCGAGGTCTTTGGGGTTTAAGAAGTCAAAATAGCCTTCGTATAAGTTGTAGAGGTTTTGCGCGGCCGGATCCACAATGCGCGAGCGCACGAGGCGGTAATCGGGGAACAACTTCTTCACGAGGATAAGGGCGCCGAGGCAGTCCATATCCATGTTCGTGTGGCCGAAGGCGATGTTCATTACCAGGTCCCCGGGGTGAGCGTATTGTTCGGATCGTACATATACTCGAGGAGTTCCCGCCAGGTTTCTACCGTGCCGTTGCAGTTCGAATTCGCCGCCTCAAGATGCCCGTAATAGTAGCCCGGTTTCCATTCATTCGTATCCTCATTTGTGTAAAACCAGTGGTAGGCGTAGTGACTTTTTCTCTCGTAGATTCTATCCCCCCTGCTGAAAAAGATCGACATACCGTTAGCGATATGCGCCCCCTCGAACACCCCGGGCGAGTGTCCACTGAGATTGTCCTTCCACGCGAAGAGGACGCCCTCCGCGAGGACGTCCTTTATGTCCTGCGCGGCAGTTTGAATCGCGGTTTCGGTCGTACCTGTAATAAACGCATCGCAGAGGCTGCCCAGGTCGTAAAAGGGAAAATGCACACTCTCTTTGTTTTCTTGGGTGTAGGAGACCTCATTTTTGAAGTAGGCAATTTCAGCCGCTTCGCGTATGGCATTTATTTGCGCCTTGCTTATGTCACTGTTTTTCAACGCCGCTCCCAGTTCCGCCGCAAGAGTATCAACCTTTTCCTTAAGGGTATCGCATACCGAGAGATCAAACGCGCTGAGACAGTGATCATACGTATCATACCACAGTTCGGTAGACAGTTGGTAGGTGCGGGCCACTTGCTCCGCAAAATCGCGGCCTGTGCGTATTTCCATAATTTTCTGAAAAAGCGCGGAATAATTCCAGCCCTTGTACTCGAGGCCCGGCGCGGCCGCCATGTAGGACGCGCATTTGCGGAACTGGTACGCGATTTCGTACATAGCCATGTCGCAGTCGTCGAACCCGAGGAGGTCGAGTTTGCTGCCTTCTGAATAAAACTTCTCGAGCACTTCCTGAATTTCCGCTATAAAGAGCTGCCCATCAAGGCCGTACTCCTTGCTGACCGCATCGTAATCTTCATCGTCCGTGCACACAACCGGACTGGGCCCCGGCAGGTCGACCCCCTGGGCCTCGGAGTTCCGGGTGATGGTTTTTGCTTTTATTTCCGCGGGAGCAACGCCCCCCCCATGGTTCCACAGGATAAGCGCCTGCTTCGTACACTGCGGGTACTGCTCCCGCGCCCAGCCGACAAACTGGCGGAGTGTTTCTTTGTTGCCCATGTGCTCTTCGTCATTCGCGCCCGTCCGCCAGGGGGTCCCCCCAACGCTTGCGCTCAGTATGACACGGGAGTTGATCACGCTGGTGTTGCTGTCCGCCAGCACCTCGTAAAGCCGTGTGCCCTTCCATGCGGTCCCCCGCGACACGGTACCCTCTTTTATACGGTCGTAGAGCGCGACCACGCGGCACTTTTCCCGTTCCCCCTCCGTGAGGAACGACAGCCCCAGTTCCATGTTGTTCAGGTCGACAACGCCCTCGCTTTCGAGGCTGTTCGCACCCGCCATATACACCATGATAAGCCAGGGTTCACTGTATTCTATGCTGATATCGACAAAGAGGGGCTCGCCGCAGCCCCCCGCCAGAAGCGCAAGCGCAAGACAGAGCGAAAGCCCCCCATGGGTTCGTTTCATAGGGTAAATATAACAAAAAAACCGCGGCATGTCAAGGAGACCCCTTGACAAAAAAAAATCAATAAGATAAGATAAAGATGATAATAATCTTGCGGCCGTGGTGGAACTGGTAGACACGCTAGCTTGAGGTGCTAGTGCCGAGAGGCATGGAAGTTCAAGTCTTCTCGGCCGCAAAAGGTTTTTCCGTTTATCGCAGGGTACTATCAATGGCAGATGGCCAGGCTCATAACCTGCGCGGCTGGAGGTTCGAATCCTCTCCCTGCTATCTCCTCTTTTCGACAGGAATGAATGTTATGCCTCAACACCGATATGCGGCGGCAGTAGTGTTGCTGCTCCTCTCCGGCGCCCCGCTTACGGGCTGCTAAAGTCCAGGGCCTGGGCTGCCGATACTTGAAAGAGGCGATATGAAAACTTTTTTATTGTGGTGCGCGGTGCTTGCAGGAGGCGTGTTATTTATACAATGCCGCTCAACGTCTGCGTCACGAGAATCCGGGAAGGAGCTGAGCAAGACCATTGCGCTTGCCTCTGCGGAGCTCCCCATAGTCGAGGAGAGCCTGCGGCAGACTCTGATACTGCCGCAGAGTTCCTACCCTGAAATCTACGGCTACGTCATGAGCGGCCGTGAGCATACTTTTCGGAAAGATATGCCGGTGTCTGATCTTTTCTACTTTGCCGCGGAACCGAATGTCTACGGCAATTTAGTAGGCGTACCCAATCGCAAAAAATTAGCTGCCTTTCGCGGCAAAGTACACCTCGTCGTTGCGGCCGCGAGCCCGACCCTGTTTCACTTCATTCTCCGCGAGGGGAGCGAAGAACGCAGGCAGTTGGTGAAAGATATTGCCGCCGCGTCAAAAAACTTTGACGGCCTCCAGATCGATTTCGAACAGGTGCACAAACGGGACGAAAAAGCATTCGTGTCATTTCTGAAAGAAGTCCGCAGCGGCATTGGGAACAAACTCTTTTCTATCGCGATTCCCGCGCGCACCCACCGGATTGCAAACGAGGCGTACGATTACCAAACACTCGCCGCGATTGCGGACAAGATTCTCGTGATGGCGTACGACGAACACTGGTCAGGGAGCAAGCCGGGGCCCATAGCGTCGATGGAATGGTGCAGGAAAGTCGCGGAGTACTCGATACAGACCATAGGCCCGCACAAGTTGATTATGGGGCTGCCGTTCTACGGCCGCTCCTGGGGAAGTTTCAATCCGAATACCGCGTACATATTTTCTTCGATAGAAGAAGTACAACAGGCGCAGGGCATAAAACGCGTTAACCGAACCGATGCTATTATCCCGATGTTCGAGTATGAGCGGCCGGTCACGGTCACCGTGTATTACGAGGATGAACAGTCCATTGCCTTCAGGCTGGCAGAGTACCGCTCCCTCGGAGTGCAGTCCGTCGGTTTCTGGCGGATAGGCCAGGAGAGCCCCGGCGTCTGGCAGACGATGCGGCTCGAGAGAAACAAATGACACAGGGCAGAAATGCAGTCAAAAAATCTATCGGCGGTCTAAAAATCGTCTGCTGGTGGATACTGTGTGTCCCCGGCCTTCTTCTCGCGCCAGCCTCTTCCGCCGACGATGGCGGGAGGCCCCTCCGCTCGGTGCAGACGCCGCAGGAGGATCATCCCGCGGAACGGGGGGAACTGCCCGCTTTTTACGCGGATGCCGCGCCCCGCCTTCTGTCTATCGCGGGGCCGGAGGTGCTGGACGAGCCGCTCGTGCGCTCCTACCTGAGCCGCTACCTTACCCCCACCGGCCTTTCGTGGCTAAAGGCCACGAGGACTCGGGGCGCGCCGTTTATCCCCTTCATCAAAAAACAGATCGCCGCGCGGGGACTTCCCTATGAGTTAGTTTTTCTACCGGCGGTCGAATCGGAGTTCGTCGTGAGCGCCAAAAGCAAGTCCGGCGCCGCGGGGCTCTGGCAGTTCATGCAGAACAGCATAGGGCCCTTCAACATACAGATTGACAGTTGGGTCGACGAGCGTTTCGATTTCTGGAAAGCGACTGAGGGGGCGCTCGCAAAATTGCAGGACAATTACCGCATTCTGGGAGACTGGCCTCTCGCGCTCGCGGCCTACAATGCCGGACTTGGGGGTGTGCAGCGGCTCATCCGTCAAACCGGCGAACACGACTACTGGGCGCTCTGCGCGCGCAGGCAGTTCAAAACTGAGGCCGTACATTACGTTCCCAAATTCATCGCGATTTCGTATATCCTTTCCAACCCCCGCAGGTTCGGCCTCGACCTGTTGTGGGAGTCCGACCCGGCCTGGACGCGCCTTCCGGTGAGCCGGCAAGTCGATCTGGGCCGGCTCGCGAAAGTATCCGGCGTCGATTACGCGCTGCTCAAAAAAGCGAATCAGGAACTGCGCTACGGCATTACGCCGCCCCGAAAGACCTATCTTTTGAAAGTACCCGCCGCGGCAGCGGAGAGCATCAGGCAGAGCATGGATCGCGCCAATATGCCGGTGCGCATGCACATCGTGCAGCAGGGCGAGACGCTCTGGGGCATCGCCCGCTCGTACGGCCTTACGCCCGAGGCCCTGGCCGAGGCGAACAGCATCCCCCTGAACGGCATTCTGTCCATAGGAAAGGTGTTAAAGGTGCCTGTCAGGTAGGGAGTAATGAAGGGAAGTTTTCTTATGAAAAAAATGATGGTTTACTTCCTCATGCTGATGTTTGGCTCTTCTGTGCAGGGGCAGGAGGAGCATGCGCGGATTGAGATTACGGGCAGCATTGACTGGGTAAAGGCTGAAATTAATGCGGTGGGGACTCTGAACCTTGCGCTCGCGGGGGTGAAGATGCCGGCAGGCAGGCTGCGGGGCGAGGAGATTTTGAACTCGGAGTACCCGCAGGCGCTGCGCGCTTTTTTGCTGCCCATACAGGTGGACTCCGCCTCGACGCTGGAGGAACTGGTGGGCACCGAGGCATACCCCCTGGCCGCGCTTGACGCGCTCTGCGAGCGGGGCCGCGGCGCCCCGCCCGCGCTTTCGAAAGACCTCAGTGCCCTGACAGGCCGCTATACCGTCCCCCTGGACGCGCTGAGCGCGGAGTTCGCTTTGCACAAGCGGGCTGCCCCTATCCCCATACTGCTCGATCCGGTCCCCAGCGCGGAATATACGTCCATCATCGTTGTGGTTGAAGAGGCGCTGCCGGTACATGGCCGGCCGCGAGGCCTAAAAAGCCTCCCCCGGCCCTGCCTCTTCCCGCGGATCTGGGACACGAACATGGACTTGCTTTACGAGCGGGCGGTGGGCGAGCCGGGCAACAAAACCCGCATAGTCCGTTATATCAGTTTGCAGGATATTTTTTTCAACACCCCGACCGGCCTTCGGGGTGACATTGCCGCGTTCGCGGGCGCGCGCCCGCTCCGCATTATTGCGCAAGAGGTCTTCGGCGAGACCCCAACCGACCTCGTCATCGACGCGGAGGACGCGCGGATTATCCTTTCGAGTGAAAATAACAAGGCGCTCCTCCGTGCGCACAAGGTGATCTTCGCGTTTCCGGCGGAAGCGCTGCGGAGTTCTTTGTAATGGAACAGCAGGTTGATTTAAGTGTTGAAATCGCGGGAGTCACTTTTTCCAACCCGGTAATTGCGGCAAGCGGGACCTTTGGTTACGGAAAAGAATACGCGGGGATGCTCGACATTGGGGCGCTCGGCGGCATCTGCACGAAGGGGCTTACACTGAGGCCCCGGCAGGGAAACGAGGGCGCCCGCATCTACGAAACCCCGGCAGGGCTTTTAAATTCGATCGGCCTTGAAAACCCCGGCATACCCGCATTCATTGAAAACGAACTGCCCGGGCTAAAAGCGCTGGGTCCTAATGTGATAGCAAATCTCTCCGGCTCGACAGCAGCCGAATACGCGGAAGGCGCCGCGCTTCTCGCAGAGGCCGGCGTCGACATGATCGAGGTGAACATCTCCTGCCCTAACGTGAAGGCAGGGGGCCTCGCCTTCGGCATGGACTGCGAGAGTGCGGCGCTGGTAACGCGCAGTGTGCGGAAGGCTGCCCCTGCCGTTCCCCTTATGGTGAAACTTTCTCCCAACGCGCCGGACCTGTGCGGCATCGCGTTGGCCTGCGTAAACGCGGGCGCGGACGCGCTCTCGCTCGTGAACACATTCAAGGCCATGGCCATCGACATTGACACGCTGAAACCGGTCTTCGAAAACATACATGCGGGTCTCTCCGGGCCCTGCATTCACCCCATAGCGCTCCGCATGGTGTGGGAAGTGTACGAGGCGCTGGGGCGGGGTTCCCTGCCGCGCGTCCCGCTCGTGGGGATAGGGGGCATAGCCAACGCCCGCGACGCGATCGAGTTCCTCGCAGCCGGCGCCGCGGCCGTGGAGATAGGCGCCGCAACCTTCGCCCACCCCCGCGCCATGACCGAGGTCATCGCCGGCATAGCCGCGTATCTCAAAGAAAAAAATTTCTCCACTGTGCCGGACCTCACTGCCCATTGCCGCACTTGACAATGACGAGGAGAGATTCCGCGGTCGAGCCGCGGAATGACGAGGGGAAATCACTCTATGCGTTTTAGGCGCTCAGGCTGGTGTCAAAGCGCCGCCCTCGACCGTGTACACCACAGTGTCAGGTTTGCGGTACGCCTGATACGGTTCGCCTGGCAAAAAGGTGAAAAATGCCTGGTCGTAGGACGGCATATTTTCCAGGAAGCGCTTCCGCTTTTCGCCGTCCAGTTCGAGGAGCACATCGTCGAGCAGGAGCACCGGGCGCTGTCCGGTCATCTCCGAAAAGCGCTGCGCCTGGGACACCCGCAGCAGCAGCGCGAGGAGCCGGCGCTGGCCCGTCGAGGCCCTGCCGGAAAAATCAAGCCCCTTCCGCGAAAAAAGGTAGCGGTCGCGGTGGGGGCCGGACAGCGTTAGCGCGTGAAAGAGGTCCCCCTCGCGGCGCTGCGCCAGCAGGCCAACAAGGGCCTCGAGCGAGGGCTCCTTCCAGGAGGGCGCGTAGCGGACAACCACCCCGTCGATGCCGGTGACCTCACGGAAGAGCGGCTCGAACACGAAAGAAAACTTTTCCGCGGCCTGAGAGCGTTTTTCCATTAAGAGCAGGCCGTACTGAGCGAGTTGGGGATCGATGGCATCGAGCAGCGAAAGGTTACCGCCATCTTTAAGCAGCGCGTTGCGCGTTTTCAGCACCTGCTTGTATCTGCGCAGATCGTCAACATAGAGGGGATCGTATAAACTCAAACTCTGGTCAAAAAACCAGCGCCGGCGCTCAGGGCTGCCGGAAACGAATTCCATATCTTCATGGCAGAACACGATGGCAGGACACGCGGATAGCAGTTCTTTGCGATCTTCAATTTTTTTGCCATCAATAAGAACCGTTTTTTTCCCCGCCTTGCAGGTAACGGCAATATCGCTGTGCAAAACTGAATCGCTTTTAAGAGACACTGCGCAGTCTTTTTCGCCGCTGCGGACCAACTCGCTGTCCCGCACCCCGCGAAACGACGAGGCGTAGGAACAGAAGTAGAGGGCTTCGAGAAAATTCGTTTTCCCCTGGCCGTTTTCGCCGACCAGAAAAATGTCTTTTCCCGGAGCGGCGGTTTCCGCGTCCGCAAGGTTGCGAAAACCAACCGTCCGCAGCGAAAGTACCGTACTCAATACTGCTGCGGCTGCATAGGCATGACGATGTGGAAGTAGTCCGACTCGGGCTCAGGCTTCATGGTGATAGCCTTGCTGTTATCCGTAAAGCGGACAACCACCTCTTCGCTTTCCATAGGCCGCAGCGGTTCGTCGATGTACCGGCAGTTGAACGATAGGGAAATGTTTTCCCCGCTGTACTCGCAGGAAATTTCTTTCCGCGCCTCGCCGATTTCGCTTTCGGTCGAGTAGACACTAATCGTGTCCTGGCTCAACTCGAAGAAGATGCGATGGGATTTCGATTCCATCATGGGTGACACCGTCTTGAGCGCGTCGAGCAGTTCCTGCCGATCTACCTTAAAGTATAAGGTTTGATCCTCAGGAATTACCCTGCGGTAGTTGGGGAAATTGCCCTCGATAAGGACGGACGACAGTTTGTACGACCCGAAAGAGATAAAAATGTTCCGCTCGGTGAGCGAAAGCGAAATTTCGCCTTCGTCGCCTGCCCGTTTCCTCACCACCTCGAGGATTTTCGGTGGGATAATGACCGGCTTGAAGTCTTTTATCCCCTGCGCCAATTCTTTTTTGATGAGGGAAAGCCTCCTGCCGTCTGTGGCCACCATGATGAGGAAGTTTTCCTCTTTTTCGAAGAAAACGCCGTTCATAAAGTAGCGCGTTTCGTCATCTGACACAGCAAAGATGACGTTGGTGATCATGTCCTTGATTTCCGCCGCGGGAACCGCAAAGACATCCTCGCCTGCATCGGGGAAATCGGGGAACTTTTCGCTGGTGACGCTGTTCAACTGATACTTAACCCTTTTGGAGGGCATTTTGATCAGTACTTTTGAGTCAGCCTGCTCAAATTCGAGTTCTCCGTCCGGTATGGTGTTCAAAATTCCGCAGAATTTTCCACCAAGTACCGTGACCGATCCCGGCTCGACGACCTCAACGGGCACAGTGGTCTCGAAATTGACCTTGTTGTCCGTTGCCTTGATTTTCAACGAGTCATTGGCAGCCTCCAGATACATGTTCGACAGTATCGAGGTCGTGTTCTGAGACCCAATGATCTCGTTGGCAATGGCGACTTCTTTAAGAAGCACGCTCCGTTCGCAAGTAAACTTCATGTTACTCTCCTATTATTGTGTTAATTAAAATAAAGAAGAAATAATAGTAGGCAAGGTGAATATGTGAATAACCTGCCTAAATGCTTATGTTAAAAGGATTTAGCATCCTGCTAACATGAGAATAAAGGCACTGTTTATTAGCACATTTTTACCTTACTTTACAATTTTTCTTCGTTATCGTCATTATTCACATAGTTTAACATACTAGTAACATTTTTTCAAGAGGATATTGATTAGTTTCGCATGCTGTATTCTCTTGCTTTGCGTTTGCAGTTTTCCACGATTTCGTAGAAATCCGGCTCGGTTTTGAGGCGGGTGTCTACTTTTCTGCACGCAAAAATAACGGTGGCATGGTCTTTTCCGAATTCCGCGCCGATTTCGGTCGTGGAGTATTCGGTAATTTCCCGCGCCAGGTACATGGCGATATGACGGGGCGTTACCACGTTTTTGCTCTTTTTTTTGCTCCGCAGATCGTTGTGCGACAGGTGAAACTCGTCCGCGACGGCCTTAAGGATGATGTCGATGGACATCGTTGGCTGACGCGGCGAGCCGATAAGGTCGCGCATCTGCTTTTGCGCATCGACAAGGGTGATGGGCCTGCCCGTAAGGTCCTGATACGCGATAAGGTTTTTGAAGGCCGAAAGGAGGTCCCGTACGTTGCTGGCGACATTTTTCCCCACCAGGTCGATTATTTCGGCGGGAATATTGGCTTTTTTTGTTTCGTTGATCGAGCGCAGAATGAGGATACGGGTCTCGTACTTTAGGGGTTTTAAATCCACCTTGAGTCCGGACTCGAAGCGGGTGGTAAGCCGTTCGGGAATCTTTTTTAAATCTGAAATGAGCCGGTCGCAGGTAAATACGACCTGTTTTTTCGAGTCTGCCAGCGCGTTGAAGGTATGGAATAACTCCTCCTGCGTTTGTTCTTTTCCTTCGAAAAATTGAATGTCGTCGAGCAAAAGCACATCGGTGGTGTAGCGAAATTTGTTTTTGAAGGAATTCATCTTTTGGGAGTTCATGGCCTCCAGAAACTCGTTTAAAAAGTTTTCCGCGGTAATATAGGTGACGCGGAGGTTAGAGTTGAAGTGAATGTAGTTCCCGATGGCCTGCATAAGGTGCGTTTTGCCCAGCCCCACGCCGCCGTAAATGAGCACCGGATTGTAGGCAGAGCCGGGATTCCGGGCAATGACATCCGCGGCTTTTGCCGCGTACTTGTTGTCCTCGCCGATAATGTAATTGTCGAAGGTGAAATCCTCGCGGAGGCTCGGCAGTTGCTTTCGCGGCGCCCTGGGGGCCTCTGTGGGGTGAATGTCTTTTGACTGCGGGGCGCTTGCCTTGTCCGGCGCTTCGGCAGGCTTCGGCTGCTGGCCGCTTGCAACGGCAGCCGCGGCTGCCGCATCTTCATCGACCTTCAGGCTTACCGTGACTGTCGTTCCTGCCAGAGACGACAGTTTTTCCTGCAGCCGCGCTAAAAACTTGCGCTTAAACTGCGTCAAAAAGAAGGCCGAGGGAACCGAAACCTGCATTTCTTCTGGCCCGGAGGCGCTGAGAAAGCCGATCTTGCCCAGCCAGATAAAGTAATCGTCCTCTCCGCATTCAACGCGGAGTTCTTCGAGCGCCTCGTCAAAGAGAGCCTTGTAATCCCCTTTCTTAGCCATACCGTTTCCTTGTTCCCCCTGTTTTATTCACAACCTATTCACAATTAAAAAATGAAAATACTATACACAAAATAACTCTGTTTCGTATATGAGCATTTTCATTACTAATAAATGAAAAACAAAACAATATAACTCTTTACAATGTAACGACTTATATTGTCAAGAACGCCGTTGCGATAAACAGACTGCCGCCTTGTTGATTTTCGTGGCCCCCTCCTTCCAAAAACCCGCAAAGTTATTCACAACCTATTCACAATTGTTGGATACTTGTGAAAATCGGTGAACATCTGTTTTGTCTGCATATAATATACCATAGGTTGTTTTTTTAGTCAAGGGGCGTGGGTCAGGATGTTACCTCGTGAGCAGCGTCTTCCGAACGAGGCGCTCCTGCCGGTGCAGGAATTCCTCGCGGAGGCCGCCGCTCAGGGGGGCGGGGCCGGCGAGGGCCCTGCGGGTCCAGTCGAGGGCCTGCGCGGGGTCCTGCAGGACGCGCTCGGCGCGGATGGCGAGGATGCGGCAGGCCCGTGGAGCGCCCTCTTCCGCCGCGCGATGCAGGAGTGCCTCCGCGGCGTCCTGGGTCCCGGAGGCGGCGAAGCCCCGGAAGAGGGCCTCGCGGAACCGAAGCGCAAGCGCCTCTGTGCGGCAGTGAAGGGCCGCGCCCGCTTCGAGGGGGGCGTCCGCGACCCTGCAAAGCGCGGCGAGTATGCCGGCGAGCCCCCGCAGGTCCCTTATGTTATGATCGCAGACGGCGAGGAGCCCCTCCGTATCGCCCTCGCGGAGGAAGCGGAACCACATTTCCGGGGCAAAGGCTCCCGAGAGGTCACCGTCGCGGGCGCCTTCGAGGCCAGGGAGCAGGCTCTCGACCGTGCCCTGTGAGCAGTCGGGGAGCGTGTGCTTCCAGAGTCTGCGCGACGGGTGCAAAAGGTCGCAGTGCTGCAGGAAGGGGGGCTCGAATCCGTTCATAAGGCATCTGGTTTTCAGGAGTTGCCCGTCAAAGGCCTTGCCGTTGTAACTTACGGTGACTGGACTATCATCCTGATCGCAAAAAGAAAACTCCCTGAGCGTGTTCGTCAGGAAATCGGCCTCCCCGGGAAAGTCGAGGAGGAGGTACTGGGTAACGCGGAGGCCCCCCGCAGCGCCATTGCAGGGGGTGACGGGCCTGCCGAGCGCCGCAAGAAAGGCGATAGTACCGCTTCCTGCCGCGGAAAGGCCGGTCGTTTCGAGATCGAAAAAAAGCAGACGCTTTGAAGGAATGCCCGCACACGGGGGGCCGTCACCGTAGAACAAGGGGATAAGGTCGGGAACGAGTATTGACAGGGGCGCCTCTATGGTGACCGGTATACCCCCCGGGATGTCCACAGTTATGCTGCGCTTCAGGCACTGATACCCCGCGGGCTGCCACTCCGAAGAAAAGCCGCGCGGCACAGGGGGCTGCTCGCGGCGGGGAGGGGGCGCTTCGCTGCCTGATGCGGGCCGCAATTCCCTTATGCGCGAAAGCCGCGCCTTTAAGTTTCCTGCCATGCTGTCCCGGTAAGGCTGTCACCCTTAATTTAAATTTTACGCCGGAAAATGCGGTAGTTGATTTGCGGGAATATGTTGTGACTATGCTCGAGGTTCGTAAGCCACAACGCCCTAAGGCCGCGGCTTGCGAGCGCCTCGTAAATCGTTGTGAAGTTGCGCAGCGCACTTTCAACCTGCAGGCGGGCGTAGTCACGATTTTCCTGGCCTTTAAGCATACGCGCCCAATCGGATGACATGGCGATGAGCATTTCGCGGGCCGCCTGATTCAGCGCACGTTCCTTCAGACCAGCCGCGTTGGGGAACCGCTCCGCGAGTTCCGTCATTCGCTCGAGAGACCGCATAATGTGGCGATAGATGCGGTCGTTGGCCGCGTCGAGCCAGGTCTCCGCGCTTCCCTTTACCCCCCAGGATGACCACTGAGGGGTCACTATTTGAAAGCCAAGGGGGTCCTGTTTGTAAAGATACTCCCCCGGGTTCATAATGTTGAGCGCCCCGGGGTGGCTTTGCCCGGTACGGCGCGCGGCCTCACGGAAGAGTTGCTCGAGGAAGGTCATGCCTTCGTACCAGGACTGTCCCAGGAGGTCAGCGGGAAAGGCCGCGAGGCAGATGGGGGGGCCATCCATAAAACGGGAGGCCTGTGCGAGACGCGCTTCCCCGCTGTCCAGGAAGGCCGCTGCCTGCGCCGCGGCGAGCGACTTTGCGGCATCCGCGTCGTAAGGGGGTGTCCCCGGGGCATCGGTGCAGCACTGGTACACGTAGCCGGTGGGTCTGCGGGTCCCGTTTGGGCCGAGGAATGCCCTTACCGCCTCTGCGGGCAGTTCATAACCCGCATCCAGGGTGCGGCTTCGGTAGCGGTGATCCCGCGAAAAGTTCTGAATCGTCTGTGCTGCGTAAAAATCCCTGCCCAGGATGAAAGTACCGCGCGGGGTCCGCACCGGATAAAATGACCCCTTTTTGGCGCAGGGGTGCCCGAAGACGAGCGCATGGCTTTCGACAATCGTGTAGCCTATATTGTACGCGCGGAGCCAGGGGTCGCATTGTTGATCCCAACCGAGTTCCGGGAACCAGAACCCGAGCGGAAAGGCGCCGAAGGTTTGGTTATGGTCTGCTATTGCGGTCTCAAACTGCGCCTGAATCGCCTCTGGATATTCAACATAAAAGGGCAGAAACGCGCGGGTCGCGGCGGTGACAAGCAGTTCGATGCGCCCCCGCTCCTGCAGGGCCGAGAAAACCCCTGGCAGGCTCTTGTACTCGAGGAGCAGTTTTTGCAGGAGTTCCTTTTTCGCGACAGCCTCGTTTCGGTACCGTTTTGCGAGCGCCTCCATAGCCGCGTCTGCTTTATGCCGTTCAATTTCCGCAAGGCCGAAATCAGTCTGCCTGTCAAGATAGTCGATGAAGGCGCGTATCCAGGATTTTTCTGAAAGGAGGCGGCAGAAGAAGGGCGACAGAGAGAGGCCAAGGTGAAAGGGAACATGATCCCGCTCGAGCGACTCTATCATGGCAAAGAAGGGCAGCCAGGTGCAGGAGAGGCTTTCGAAGAAGGCGGTTTGCTCGCGGGGGTCAGGATTTTTTAAATCGGGGATAAAGGGAAAATGCGCTTGAAGGACTATCGAAAATACCGGCCCTTCTATGGGATTGATGACGGAACCGGGGGTCATTTCAGGTCCTCCTGAGGCTTTGACTTGCGCGTACGGGGCGCGCCATGGTCTGCGCAGTACACGAGATCGTAATCCGCAAGGCCGGAGAGGGCCGCGAGCGGGCTGCAGTAAGGCTCTGCTGTTTTATCAGCCCAGGCGGGGGACGCATGAAGCGGGGGCGGCGTGAAGGGCTTCGATACCGCGAGGGCAGTGCGGGTCTTGCCGCAGAGTACGCCGATTTCCACCGTGCAGCGCAGATTCGTGCCGCGCTCCCCGTCGTCGTGCCACGAGGCGGGCAGCCCCAGATAGCGGGACTCATCGTGCACCTCCACCGGTATGATGAAACTCTCGTCCACCTTTTTCGTGCCCTCCGCTGCCGGGGGCGGGGGGCGCGAGGCGTCCTTATATGGACACAGCCGCAGGTAGTAGCCCGAAAAGTTGTTCATACGCTCGTATAAGTCCCGCTCACTGCCGCGAATTTCCCAAAAAACGAAGGCCCACAGCGGGTCACGGATCATCACTTCTATAAAAGTGATATTATACCGTAGCGGCAGTGGAACAGATTCCACCGCCACGTGCGCCTCATACAGTTCTTCGTCATCGTTCCCTGCTTGCTTCGGCTCATTCGGCTCCGGCCATTCTATGTCCGGCTCCAGTTCCGGTTCTTCCGCGGATTCGAGCAATGCCTCGATGATAAAGACTCTCTCCAGATCAGGAGGCATATCGATCCCTTCGGAGACAGCGAGCGCGAATAACTCCGCCGTAGAGCAGGCTTCGAGGAAGGCACGATATGTGCGGTCAAATTTTCCCTGAGTCACCAGATTATTTTGCAATAAGAGAGGTTTTTAATCAAGAGGGGTGATATAGATCAACCCGTTATCCGCATTTTTTGGGCGATGGGGGACTTGAACCCACGACCCCTAGCATGTCAAGCTAGTGCTCTCACCAACTGAGCTAACCGCCCAAAACGCACTGCGGAAGTGCACAATCATTCTAACATAACTATTTTTTTATGTCAAGCCCCCATTCCCAAGCCCGCGCAACTTTTCAAACACCGCCTTCGTGTTGAGTATGTCCTTCATGGCGCTGTGAGCGCCAAAGAGGTCGAGGCCGAAGTGGGCGCAGATGGTTTCGAGGCGCAGGCTGGGCAGGGGGAGCAGGCCCGCGATGCGGCAGCCCTGGGCGAATTGCAGCACATCGAAGGGGAGGCCGTCGAAGTACCGGTAATAGTCGCCGCACACGTGTTTTGAGTCCGCGGCTTTGTTCCGGTAAAAAAGCCCCTTGAGAAAGCGGATGTCGAATTCGACATTGTAGCCCGCGACGGTGAGGCGGTTTTGACCGAACTCGGCGAGATCGGCAAGCAGCTCGGGGTACCGCTCCGATTCGGGGGGCAGGCCCAGTATGCGCTCGCGCGTCCAGCCGTGCACTTCTTCCGCCCTTTTGGAAAACTCGAAGGGGCCATAAGGGCCGCAGTGGTCCGGCCGCATTTCGAGGCTGCGCTGCGCGAGGACGCTGCCATTTTCTTCGATAAGGTAGGCGATCTGAAACGCGAAGTGGTTGCGCGAATCGAAGCCGGTCGTTTCCGTGTCGACCCAAAAAAGGCGGGTGTGCATTACGCGAAAAACCTCCGGGCAACCGCCAGCCCCAGCCGGAGCGGCGGGGCCTCGAAACGCCCCGTCACCTTTTTCAGGCCCCCGCGGATGGGGATATGCTGCGGGCAGTGGCTTTCGCATTTGCCGCACCCGACGCAGAGCCGCGGCCGCCGGGGGTTTTTGCCCACCGCCGCGGTCGTGGTAACATACTGCTGCATACCGGTGACAAAGCCCTGCGCGTAACTCGTGTTGTACGCGGCGAAGCAGCCGGGGATATTGATACCCCTGGGGCAGGGCATACAGTAGTTGCAGCCCGTGCAGGGAATACGGTACGACTTGTTGAAAACAGATACCACCCCGGCATAGACCGCGCGCTCCTCCGCTGACAGGGGGCGGGCGTTTTCCGCGGCGCGGATGTTTTCCCGCATCTGAGCGGCCGTGCTTGTGCCGCTGAGGACGCAGGTGACCTCGCGCTGGTCCCAGAGCCAGAGGAAGCCCCATTCCGCCGGGGAGCGCGCGGGGGCCGCCTTCGCGAAGAGCCGCAGCGCCTCCTTCGGCAGCCCCGCCGCCAGTTTCCCCCCGAGCAGCGGCTCCATGATCATCACCGCGATGCCCCTGGCCGCCGCCGCCTTAAGGCCCTCCCTGCCGGCCTGGTAGTTTTCGTTCGAGTAGTTGTACTGGATCTGGCAAAACTCCCAGGGGTAGGCGGCGAGCACCTTCATAAACTCCTCGCGGGTACCGTGAAACGAAAACCCCAGCCGCAGGATTTTCCCCTCCCGCTTTTTGCGCGCGATCCAGTCCTCGATGCCCCATTCGCAAAAAAGCGCCCATTGCTCCATGCAGGTGATCATGTGCATGAGGTAGTAGTCAACATGATCGGTTTTTAGCCGCGCCAGTTCCGCGTCGAAAAAAGTGTCGAAATCGGCCGGGCCGCGGCACATGATCAGCGGCAGTTTCGTGGCGATGTGCACCGCGTTCCGCTTGCCGTGCTTTGCGAGTATTTGCCCCACCGTCTCCTCGCTGTGCGGGTAGATGTAGGCCGTGTCAAAATAATTGACCCCCCCGTCGATGGCGGCAAGCAGCATGCGCTCGGTCTCGGCCCGGTTCGCGGAAAACCGCATACACCCAAGCCCCAGTATGGACAGGTCCTTCCCCGAAACGGGGTCCCTCCGGTATTGCATATAATGATGATGGCAGTTTTTCGGAAAAAAAGCAAGGGGGAATCATACCGCGGCTTGACCATCTCTTTTTTATGTGCTATCATGACAAAGACAGGAGGGAATATGAAAGCGGGAAAAATACGGCTGCTTGCGCTCGATCTGGATGATACGCTGCTACGGTCGGACCTCTCGATCTCGTTCCGCACACGGTGGGCCGTGCGGCGCGCGGCGGCGGCGGGGATCACCATAGTGCTCGCGTCGGGGCGCTCGCCCGCGGCAATGGCGCGTTTTTCCCGGGCGCTGCGCCTCCACCGCAAGGGTGGCTACCTTATTTGCAACAACGGCTCTCTCGTCATAGAAAGCCGCACGGGCCGCGTACTTTACGAGGCGCGCATCGAAACGAAGAGCGCGCTCGCCGCCTTCGACCTGGCTGCCGCCGAGGGTTTCCCCGTGCAGATATACGAGGATGATGTACTGTATGTCTCGCGGGCGAATGAGTACGCCGATTACGATCAGAGATTGACGGGGCTGCGCCAGGTCGTACCCGCGGATTTCCGCGGCATGGTAGAGCGGGGCTGCTACAAACTGCTTATCCCCGGGGACCCCATGCTCCTCGCCCCGCTGCAAAGCCTCCTCAGCGCGTACCTGGGGGACGATGTGACGCTCTTCACGAGCAAGCCGTACTATTTGGAGATACTCCCCAAGGACTGCAACAAGGGCGCGTCCCTCGAGCGGATCGCGGGGCTGCTGGGCATTGGCCGCGAGGCCGCCGCCGCGGTGGGCGACTCGATGAACGACGAGGCTATGCTTCGCTGGGCCGGCCTCGGCATCGCCATGCAGAACGCGGACGAGCGGATAAAACAGATCGCGGCCTATGTGACGCGCTCCCCCAACGACGACGACGGCGTCGCCGAGGCCGTGGAGCGGGTGCTGGCGGAGGGACGGGGGACTCTGTCATTCCAGTGACGGGGGGGATTCCGCTCAGTCCCCAAGTCCAATTCCAAACGTGCAACCGCGGCGCTTGCGGCGTGTCAATACTAGTGTGCTATATCTTGAAAAGGATACGCTTGCGGCGCTGGTGACGGGGGCCGCGCGGAAGTATGGGGCGCTCCCCGCACTGCAAATCTACCGGGATGGCGGCGTCTACGGCGCGGTGACCTACGCGGCCTTTGCCCGCCGCGCCGCGCAGTTCGCGCTCCTCCTGCGCGGCCTGGGCTGCGGGCGGGGCGCGAAGGTACTCATCCTGTCAGAGAACCGGCCGGAGTGGGCCTTCGCGTTTTTCGGGGCCGCGCTTGCCGGGGCCGTGGCGGTGCCCCTGCTGACGGGCTTCAGCGCGGCGCAGGTGGAAACGATTGCGGCGCACTGCGGGGCAAAGGCCATCTGCTGCGGGGCCGCGGGCCTCGAGAAGGCAATGGCTGTCGGGCTTAGTCCCATAATCAAACTGGATTCGCTTGAGGGGGACCGCGTCTCTGTCATCCTGCATGGGGCTGAAGAGACCATGCCGCTCGCGAATGAGCCCCAGGCCCTGGAGACCGCGCTCCGTGAGGGGGATGCGTCCTGCGCGCCCGAGGACAGCGCGTCCATCATTTATACCTCCGGGACAACCGGCCGGAGCAAGGGGGTCTGCCTTTCCCACCGCAATATCCTTTTTGTGGCGCGCACGAGCCGCGCCCTCATGAAGATATACCCCCGCGACCGGCTTCTTTCGCTTATCCCCCTCGCGCACGCGTACGAGTGCAGCCTGGGCCTTGCCGCGCCGCTCCTCAGCGGGGCGTCGATTTCGTACCTCGACCGCGCCCCCGCCCCCGCCGCGCTCCTCCAGGCAATGCAGGCGCTGCGCCCCACCGCGCTCGTCAGCGTCCCGCTCTTTATCGAAAAACTCTGCCGCGCGCGCATATTCCCCCGGCTCGAAAAAAACCCGCTCTACCGCTGCCCCCTTACCCGCATCTTGGCGATCAAACTGGCGGGCTTCAGGCTCATCGGGGCGCTCGGCGGGGCCCTGCGTTTTTTCGGCGTGGGGGGCGCGCCTCTTGCCGAGGATGTGGAGCGCTTCCTGCGCACCGCGGGCTTCCCCTACTCGCCGGGCTACGGGCTCACGGAGGCCGCCCCGCTCGTGGCGGGCACCGCCCCCTACCGCTTCACGCGGGGCTCCGCCGGCCGCATCCTGGACGGCGTACAGATCCGTTTCGTCAAGGGTGATGGTCAGGCTTTCGACCTGGCGGATGGAGAGATTCAGGTGAAGGGCCCCAATGTCATGCAGGGCTACTACCATGCGGAGGAAATGACGCGCGAGGCGTTCACCAGCGACGGGTGGCTGCGCACCGGGGACACGGGTTTTATTGACAAGAAAGGCTGCCTGCACATACGCGGCCGCGTCAAGGACATTATCCTGGGGCCTTCCGGGGAAAACATTTACCCCGCGGATATCGAGTGCATCCTCAGCGCGTCCACGCTGGTCGAGGACGCGCTGGTGGTACCCGGCCCGCGCGGGGAACTGGTCGCGCTCATCGTCCTCAGCGAAAAAGCGCAGACCGCGGCCGCCGCCCTGAGCGACCGCCTCGAGGAACTGCGCCGCAAAGTGAACCAGAACCTCGCATCCTTTTCGCGCCTCGCCCGCATCGAGGTGCGCGACGCCCCCTTCGAAAAAACTCCCACGCAGAAAATCCGCCGCTTTCTGTACCGGCCCGCGGAGGCGGGCATCTGAAGCGGGGGGGCCGGGGGCACAGAGGATGCCCCGTCATTCCGCGGCCTGGAAACGGGACCTGAGTGCCATAGGCGCGTCAGTTCGTAGAACTGCGTGCGCGGTGAACGCGCCGCGTTCAACGCGCCCCCTCTCCCCCGCGGAATCTGCCCGCCGCTGTGATCCCCGAAGATGATAACTTGCGATAGCCAATCACCATGTTGTCCATTATCTTTGTGGCGCATAGATTCCATTTGAAAAGGTGACAAGAGCAGGTTTGTCTTTCGTCACAAGTTCAAGATTGAAAAACAATTCTTTCAGAGTATCAAGAAGGACAGTATTCACTGTCAGCATATTGATTTTTTGACCGTCTAACTTTTTCA
Organism: Treponema sp.; assembly: GCA_031272575.1. Lineage (GTDB taxonomy): Bacteria > Spirochaetota > Spirochaetia > Treponematales > Breznakiellaceae > JAISTO01. Next base: position 33,127 of record JAISTO010000036.1, read on the forward strand.
AACGGTCAGCATTATTCAAGAGTGATTTTTCAAATACTGAAAAATCACTCAACCGTGCGCCCCTGCTGTTCATGTTCCATGCAGACAGAGTCACATAGACCAATTCAATAAACTCATATGAGAGTTTATCCCCAGTGAAATGGAACACCTGACGATACAGGTACCAGCCTGGATCAAGCGGTCGATACTCCTTCGCCGTAATTTCCAGAGTTTTTGCGCGAAGATCAGCATTTTCAAAAATGCTTAAATCTTTCATTCCATTCTCCTTTCCGGCGCATAAGCCCGCGCCGGTGGGCTTAGTTCCGCTGCCCCGACCTTTCGGTCGGGAGCAGTTGCCATCCTCCCCCAGCGGCTACGCTCCAGCGGCCAGTTGCTCTTTGAGCCACTGCATGGTTTTGCCCTGGTTTTTCCCCTGCAGCGATAACTCGTACTTCAATGCTGGCAGTAAGTACTCGTTATACTTCTTGCCGGTGAGAAAGATAAACACGTCTTTTTCGGTGTTTGTTACCTTTGCCAGTTGGGCAAGCACTTTCTGTGCCCAGTCCCGCCGTTCAGCCGCCTTTTTGGTATTGAGCGTCTCGTCATACGGCTCAATGACCTTGTCCAGCGACAGCAGACCATGCTTCGCGGAAAGCACGAAAATGCGCGAGTCATCCCCTTTGGTTTGCTTCCGCGCATACGCCAGCGCCATCTTGAAGCGCGGACTGGTGTACATATCCGCCGCTTTCACCTTCTTGCCGCATTTCTGCTTACCGCAAGAAATGAGAAACTGTTTCATACGAAACTCCTTTCCGGCGCTTAAGCCCGCGCCGGTGGGCTTTGGCTTTGCCGATCAAATGACCTTATCGCAGCCACTGCGCATTGCACAGTGTTCACAGTCAGGCTTGGTCGGATGGCAGCATTCCCTGCCAATCTCAAAACAGGCAAAATCTATAAGCCCGGGAAATTCAGGCGAAATTTCGCGGGCTTTATGGATGACGGTTTCAATCTTCGCCCCCTTTGGAACGCACCCAAGCCGCGTCATAACACGCCGTACATGAGTGTCCACCGATATGTCGATGGAGTAATAATCAGAAAGAGGCACCTTGAAATGCCTGACAAGCAGATTCGCCGCCATTGTGGCGATTTTGGGACCAGCCCCTTTGAACTCAAGAAACCTGCCGACAAGAGCCGCGCTGCTTGGTGTGTTTGCCCATATCTTTGCGGCGTTACCGTCGTACTTGTTCTTGATGTCCTGAACACCGCAGTAAAAGATGTCAGCCATCTTTTCGTTAAACCTGTGCAGGCTGTTTTCAACAAAAAGGCGGACATATTCATCCTTGCTTATCGAAGACAATTCAGCAATTGTCTCCTTGCCAGTCAGAGAAGATACCCGGTAAGGTATTTCCCACGCTTTCTCGTACTTGATCTGCCTGTCCATAAGACAAGCGAGAACAAAACGATGCGGAAAGTGTTCAAGGTCAGAGACGAAAGCATCCGCCGCTTCGTCCTTCGTGAACGGTTCGAGCAGAGCGTCATTTTTGAAACGCTCTCGTCCAATTTTGAGCAGTAACTCAGTGTTCATGTGCATACTCCTTTCCGGCGCATCAAGCCCGTACCGGTGGCTTTGCTTTCCGCCGCCGCTATGGACGGCGGAAATACCCCTCAACTGAAGGGCTTCTCGATTGCGTCGTAAATTCCTGGCCATGTCCAGATGACGCCGCGTTCGAGGTCTTCGGGAAGAGTCGGAACGTGTTCTGGCCCTCCGCTTGCGTTAGGATCAACAAGCCCGCTCCCGCATCGTCCGGTGTTCTTGTCCACACAGAGCGCATTGAGACAAGGTACTTTTTGCTCGTTGCACTTTTTGCCGATCTCACCAGCAATATGTCCAACACCACGGCCTTGTCCATGTTGTCCTTTCGGAGATCCCACGCCAATCTGATCGCCAAGTTCACTGTAGGTGATCACTTTTTTAGCGTGAGCCGTCTTCACCAGAATCTCCCACGCCTTGTTGAGGACATTCGGGTCTTCTGTTTTGTTCATCACGAACTCCTTTCCGGCACCTCAAGCCCGCGCCGGTGGGCTTTACCTTACAGGAAACGCCGCAAGCCCCATGCCTGCGTGCCCGTCTCCTGTCCCGCTTTGCATACCCGCGTCCAATCCCCTGTCGTGTTGCCGCGCGGTTCAATGGCCGTTCCTGAAAGAAGGCGAGCAGCCTGTCGGTCTTGTTGATTTTTGCGACAAACCGCAAAAATCTCTATTGCCGGGGCTGCTTTCGGCATGGCAGGGAATGGCGCGGTTATGCAAACTCCTTTGCAAGTTTAACCTCTTTGCGGAGGAATGGTGTTTTGTCCGCACACCTTGAGCTGCGAACCGCTCCCATCATCATTTTTACCGTATCACCTCCTTTCCCTCCCTCTCAAAACGCCCGCACAGGCCGAACCTGACCAGGAATGTCCTTCATGATGTAAGACAAGATCAGGTCATTCGAACTGCCATCGGAATTCAGACACCATGCATAGCTTCTGTTGCTCTCGGATGAAGACGCGTATATGGGCCAAATATTCGTAAAGTTTCCAGCCCCCTGCTGTTTCAGATTGATGTTCATCTGATTTATCTCATCCTTGCTCGGCAGGAACCAGTCATCGTAACCGCCGTACTCGTAATCCGCACAGGCCTGCGCCGCAAGGTGTAAGCCAGAACCTAACTGAGGTGTGCCATGATTATGCGTTACCAATGCAGCTGTGTTTGTTGCGCCTGTACCGATATCTGTCCCGGTACCGCCACACAATGTGCCATATCCACCCCACTGGTATGCTGTTGCCAAATCGGCAGGCGCGGCTTCGAGGTAATGGCAAGTAATGCTGTCAGAAACAAAACCGGTGGTGTCGGCATAGAATATCCATCCTCCCGCAGGACCAGTATCCCCTATCTGGTATGCCAGGGTTGTCTGACTCACAGCAGCACTCAATGCGCCTTCTCCTTCCGCGTTCACCGCGCTTACCTTGTAGTAATAAGTTGTTTCTTTTGTAAGACCAGTGTCGGTATACGAAGTTTCAGTAATGCCTGAAGTAATAGGAGTAGTGTAGGGACCATCAACGCTGTCTGCCCGATAGACCGTGTAGGTGTCTGCACCAGTCACCGCATTCCAGTTAAGTACTAATATGCTGCTCAGGGATTGCGCGGCCGCGGTTAATCCATCAGGCGCGCCAGGTTTTGTGATTGTGTTCACTACGGTACTGTAATCGGTGACCACTGTATCGTGCCATGCCTTCACCCACACATAGTAAGTCGTTCCGTTTGAAAGACCGGTAAGCGTATGCGGACTGGTCACCACGCTCAGCCTCACCGCCGCACTAGAGATATTTGCGGTGTGATAATACAGGTCATACGCGGCGGCGCCGTCCGTGCTGTCCCACGAAACCTGTATGCTCTCGTCAGATAAAGTAACCGCGTTTACCCCGGTGGGCGCGGCAGGAGCGGGAACTCCGCTTGCGCTTGCGCTCAATGGGCTTTCCCCCAGAGCGTTCTTCGCTTTCAACCACACATAGTACAGCGTCCCGATGTTAAGATCGGCAATGACATGGGGTATCGTGACATCGCTTTCCTTCGTTGCGGCAGTGCTGTCATTCGTTGTACTGTAATAGAGATCATATCCTGTCGCGCCATCAACCTCTGTCCATGTTACCATGAGTCCACCCACACCCGCTGGGGTTACCTCGATCGCGGTTGGTGCATTTACGCGAGTCTTCCCGCTCGCGCTCGCGAACGCGCCGGTTATCGCGCCGTGCAGTGCCCGCACCCACACCGAGTAAGTCGTGTTCGCGGCGAGGCCGCTGAGCGTCGCGTTTATTGCCGCGGCCTCGACGCTCTGCGCCGTGTCGGGGCTGCTTCCGGTGCTGTAACGCACCTCGTACTTTTCCGCGCCGGCTATGGCGTCCCACGAGACCGCGAGTGAGGTATTGCTGAGCGGCGCGGCCTGCACGTTGGCGGGCGCGGGCGCGGTTGTGGTCACCTCTATCGTGTCCGTCCACAGCGCGCCCCCGTTGTTGAACGTGAGCGTGAGCGGCAGCACGGTTCCCATGGGGCAGCCGGCGCTTGCGCTAAAGGTGAAGGTTCCATATAGGCTTCCCCCGTAAAAGAACACTATATTCGCGTTCGTGCTCTGCGTGCTGTTGAGCGTTTTATAGTAACCGCCGGACAGATTTCCGACCGACAGTATAGTATTTTGACCGATGGTAATATACTCACTCTCTGACGAAAGCGTCACCTGGGCGCTGGAGATAGTGGTCGTTGTATTGTTCTTTATACGAATGTCCAAATACGCTGACGCGCCGGGAGTCACATTAACGATATTCTTATCGATGAGCTCCTTCAAAGCAAAACCGGTTATCGACAGGGGATAGGGCGCGGTGTTTCCCAGCGTTACGGTGCAGCAGTCAATATCGTTTTCATGGATGTCCGCCATAATCTGCCCGTCAAGAAGAGTCGCGTCCGCCTCGGTATCATTGGGTTCATTGATCTTGAACGCGCTAAACGAGGAGAAGTTCGTCTGCGGCATCGTGTTTATGCCGAGTGAATAGATCGCCTCGCTGGATTCGGCGGTGCCGGAAATTACGGCAAGGTAAGGCGCTGACGACCAGGGCATGGTCACGCTTGAACGATAGACCGTCCCGTCATGCGCGGTGCTGAACCGACACGCGCCGGAGAGCGGGCTCAGAATAAGGCCCGCCACGGGGTACTGTGACGCGGCGTTGAAAGTTACCGGCGTTTTGAAAAAGCGCACGGACACCGAGTCCGTCCAGGTTTTGGGATGCTGCGGATCGGTCGTGGCATCGGTTATCGTAATGGAGATTTTTTTGAAGACCGCATCCGCGTCAACCGGCGTACAGCCGATGGTTATTTCGCTGGTGGACACGGTCTCGCCCGGCTTAAGGGTCCCGGTGCAGAGCCGATTCGATATGCCGGACTGCGTTTGCGTTGCAAGTCCGTCCTCAAACGCAAGCGTGTAACTCGGCGCGTAGCAGCCCGCGTTTCCCGTGTTGGTCACGTTGATGGTGAAGGTGAACGTGTCGGCCCCCGCGTACCCATACCGCGCGTTGACCGACGTGCCTGCCGGCGCGATGCGCGCTGGCGCGATGCGCGCCTTGAAGTTAACGCCCCCGCCCGTGAGGTGGAGCGTCCCGAGGTGGTCACCGTTCGCGCCGGGCGTTACGCGCGCGGTGTCACCTGCGGCGCGCAGTTCGTACTCGTCCCCCGGGATAAGGCCCTGCGCGGTAAAGGTGCCGTCGCTTGCGGTTGTTGCCGTCACCGTGTTGGCCGCGTCGTTCAGGTTGACCAGAGTCACCTCGAGGCCTGCGACGCTCCGCCCCGCGCCGGCGTCAGCGAGTGTGCCGCTCACCTGCGCGTTGGCGACCCGCGAGGCGTAGAGGAAGCACGCGCTGCCCGCATTCGTCACCCTGATGACCCGCGCGGACTGCTTTTCGAGGCGCGGCGTCCCGGGGTAGGATTCGCCGTTTACGGTGATGGTATTGCTGGTAATGTACCACGCTTCGTCCGCGTCTATGCGGAGCCATTCACCCCAAAACTCGCTCCCGTAGCGGGGGCCGGTTTCGGAGCCGGTAGGGGTTTTACACGCCGCCCCGCAGAGGACGGCGAGCGCGAGGAGGAGTCCCCGTTTTACGCGATTTTTTGCAGGACGGGGGGGGGGGCAAATTGATTCAGTTGTTGCTCTGACGCTGGAGATTTTCGAGAAAATGCCCGCCGCGCCGTCTCAGCGGGAGGGACCGCGAGACAGGCAAAAAGAGCGCCGCCTGCCGCGAAGCGGGGGGCGCGGGCAGTCCGAGGGACTGCGACAGCCGCCAAGGCTGCCAAGGAAAAGATATTTTTCATATTGGAAGTATAGCGGGGTTTTGGGGGAAAGTCAAGAGGGCACGATGCCCTCTTGACACTAATCTGCTTTTTAGTGCAAAATAAAGAGACATCGCGATGCTGCGCAGGCAGCACTAATCTTGAATGGCGCTCAAGGAGCATATATGGCTAATTTTAGGCAAGGGCAAGTTATCCCCCTGGCGGGGGGGGGGGCGAGGCAGAAATTGTTCGCACTTTGGGGGAGGGCGGACAAGGCACGGTGTATGAGGTTCGCGTTGGCGGTAAGCCTTATGCGCTGAAATGGTACCACGCGGGAAAACTGAAGGACAAAGCGGCCTTTCGCGAAAACCTTCGATGCAATATCGAAGAGCCGGAGCGGAGCATGGCGGATTGTCCCATGTTTCTGTGGCCCAAGTTCCTGACTGAGGAACAGGACGGCAGTTTCGGGTATGTGATGGACCTGCGGCCGCCGGACTACACTGATTTTCCGGCGATTCTGAATCGCAAGGACCGAAAGGGGCAGCGGGTGGAGTTTGCCTCCACCGAAACAATGATCGCTGCCGCCTTGAATCTGGTGAACGCTTTCCGCGCGCTGCATCGCAAGGGGCTTTCCTACCAGGATTTAAACGACGGAAACTTCTTCATCAATATTGATACAGGAGCCGTGCTGATTTGTGACAACGACAATGTCACGCCGGACGGCGACGTAAACTCAGGCGGCATAGGGGGCAAACCCGGGTACATGGCGCCGGAAATTGTCACAGGCAAGGCGCAGCCTTCCGAGCGTACCGATTGCCATTCACTCGCGGTTGTTCTTTTCAAATTATTCTTTCGTCATAGTCCGCTGCAAGGGGCGGCTTACGAAAAACTTCCCTGCATGACCGAAAAGCGCGAGATGGAACTGTTCGGGACGAATCCGGTATTTGTCTACGATCCGGATGATGATACAAACCGGCCGGTCAACGGCGTACACAACAATGTGATAAAACTCTGGCCGCTCTTCCCCGCGTTTTTCAAAGACGCGTTTGTTCTCTCGTTTGCTCAAGGGATGAAAGCCCCGCAGCGCCGCATCGTCGAAAACGAGTGGCAAAAAATCCTCGTGCGTCTCCGCGACGAATGGTATGTTACCTGCGTGTCCTGCGGGCGCGCCATTTTTCTGCACCCGGAAAACAAAGAGGCGGGGCTTCGCTGCGGCGGCTGCGGGTCACAGTCTACCTATCCGCGAAGCCTTTCTATCAAGAAGGGCGCACTCGTGTACACGGTGCCGCTCTTCCCCGCAAAAAAACTCTACGACTGGCACACCACCGAGTCGAGTGAAGACTTCATCACCATAACGGGCGAAGTGGTGATGAATAAAAACAATCCCTCGCTTTGGGGAATCAAGAATTGCTCAAACGAGGCGTGGCGCATGGTCACCCCCGACGGCACAGCAAAAGAAGTGCCCGCCGAGGGCGCTGTTCCTATCGGGGCGGGCGTTAAGGTCATCTTTAACGGCCTTGACGGAATAATAACTCAGTAAAGGAGAATCTCAAAAATGAGTGACGCAATTTACGGCAATGTGGAGGGCATCATACGCAGGCAGATGGTGCTGTTCTTTTTAATTGACACCTCCGGCAGTATGCAGGGGCAGAAAATCAGCGCGGTCAATACGGCCATCCGCGAAGTGGTACCGGAACTGGCGGACATCGGGGGCGCGGACATCGATCTGAAGATCGCGGTGCTTGAGTTTTCGATGGGCTGCAAATGGCAGAACCCCGCGGGGCCCGTATCGGTGGACGATTTCATGTGGAACAACCTCAGCGCGGAAGGCGGCACCGATATGGGAACGGCCTTTCGGGAATTGAACGAGCGCCTCTCGCGCAACTCGTTTCTAAAAGCGCCGTCGGCATCGGTCGCGCCGGTGATACTGCTCCTTTCGGACGGCCAGCCGAGTGACGATTACCAAAGCGCGCTTGCCGCCCTCAAAAACAACAACTGGTTTAAGAGCGCGGTAAAAGTCGCGCTCGCTATTGGCAGTGACGCTGACTGCAATGTACTCGCGGAATTCACCGGCACCAGCGAAACCGTGCTTAGCGCCTATACGCCGGATATCCTGCGCAAGATGATACGCACCGTGTCGATTACCTCCGCGCAGATCGGTTCCCGCAGCCAGCCCTTACAGGAAGGGGATATTGTGAGCAAGCAGGACACCATGGCAGCGGAGATCAAAAATCTCAAGCAGACGGATCCGGATTACAATTCCGCGGATACGCTGGAAGGCTGGTAATGTACCTCAGTTTTAGCGCCCGCGCACAGGGGGACAGCCACAAGGAAAAGGACATCCCCTGCCAGGATGCGGTCTTCACGTACGTCGATCAAAAGACCGGCGGCCTCGCGATTGTGGCAGACGGCCATGGAAGCGAAAAACACTTTCGCAGCGACGTGGGATCTGCACTTGCGGTTACTGTTGCGCATACGACAATCGTGGAGTTCCTTCATATATTGAATGATGGCTCCATGCGCCGCGGTGCATTTGACCAGCGCTATACCGATGAAATCACCATGATGCAGGAGCAACTGGCGCAGCTTGAACGGACGATTATTACGCGGTGGCGTTCCGCGGTACTGCAGCATTTTGCGGCACACCCGCTCAGCGAGCGTGAACAGGCACTCTGTACGCGGGAAAACCTTACGCTCACCGATGAGGATGCACAGGTCCGTGTGTACGGTACGACTCTTATTGCCGCACTCGCGCATAGCAAGTTGTGGTTTGTCATTCAGATCGGGGACGGCAAATGCGTAGTGCTTGATGACGAAGGCACTCCGTATTTCCCGCCGGAACTCGACGATGAAAGTCTTGCCGGAGGCCAGACGACTTCCCTGTGCGACTCGGATGCGGCAGGTCATTTTCGCTGTGATTTCGGCTTCGAGCGCATTAAGGGCATTACCGTGGCCACCGACGGCGTAAGCGACTCTTTTTTGCCCGAGGAGTATCTCAAACTGAATGCCCGTCTCTTTGCCGATTTTCTCGCTAACCACAAGAAGGCGCAAAAGGGGGTGGAGCAGTCTATTGCGGTATGGTCAACAAAAGGCTCCCGCGATGATGTATCCATGGCGGGAGTCTTTTACAAAAATGGTTTATTGGAGTGAAAGGAGAAGTATAGCATGAACACGAATTTGTTAACCGCGATAAAGGCGTTGGCGGCGAAGGGCGCTGATGTGTTTAGTGACCTGAAGCGCGTTGACGAAAGTCTGCCGGTGTTTGCCAACAAGGAGGCTGCGGCAGAGCGCAGGGCTTTTCTTGCGGTGCTGGCATCGGGGCTTCCCGCGAAGTTGCGCGAGACCAAGGATACCGCGGCGCGCGCAAGTCTGGTCAACCGGGCCGCGCATTCGCTTTCCGGCGCGAACGAGGCGCCGCCAGCGCTGGCGCGGGAAATCGCCGCGCTCGTCGAGGCCCTCTGTCCCGCAAAAAGCGCCGCTGCCTCGCCCCCCGCGCCGCCGGTACCGCCGCGGCAGGTTCCGGCCGCGGGGGCGCCGCTGCCGCAAAGTCCCGAGGCGGCCAAGCCGCCAGCGCGGGCCCTGCGGCTGAGCCGAAAAACGGTGTTTTTCGCTCTTGCGGCAACGGGAGGTGGGCTCGTTACCGAAAGTATCTGTGAGTGCATACCGTGGTTTAACCAGCATGGGGGGACTTTTTGGTCGGTCATTGTTGAGACTGCCGTATGGTTTGGGGTGATTGCACTGGGCTTAATCGCGTGTCTTCTCGCGGCCCAGAGTGGGTATCTGAAAAAGCCGCCGAGCGCCCCCACTGTGGTAAAGGCGGTGCTTTTGGGAGTCCTTTCCGGCGCGGCCGCTGGCGGGCTTGCACAAGCGGTGTTTGCATACACTTCGCAGATTTCAACGGCAGTAGAAATCGTCAGCCGCATACTCTGCTGGGGCTTTGCGGGCGCGGGGGTAGGGCTTGGTACGAGTTTCTTCGTTCCCAACTATCCGATAAAGCGCTCCCTGCCCGCCGGACTCGTTGGGGGGCTTTTGGGGGGCGTGCTGTTCCGCGCCTCATTCGGCATTATGCCGGAAGGCATCGCCCGGGTAGTGAGCATCGCCATTCTGGGGCTGTGCATAGGCGCGACTATCGCCATAGCCGAGGAAATCCTCCGTGAAGCATGGATCACGGTTGACTGGGGGCACAACGAACGCGTGAATGTCACGCTCGGTACCAGGCCGGTGGTACTTGGTTCCGCGCCGGAAGCGGACATCTTTCTTTCGCGGCAGAACTATCCTGCGGTTGCGCTTGTCGTCAGTATAGACGGACAAAAAGTGATTGTCGACAACAAACTGAACGGCCAACGAACCGAAATGGCAAACGGCAGCGAGTTGAGTTTGGGGACAGTCAAAGTTACCGTACACAAACGGTAACAAAAGGAGCATACTATGAACACAGTGTTATTGACCGTCATTCAAAAAATGGTCGCTGAGTCAGGCGAATCGGTACTTGCTGACTCGCGGCGTGTTGCAGGTTACCTTGCGGATTTTGCCGCCAGGGAGCCGAAGGCGCAGCGGAACACGCTGGTGAAGTGCCTGGAACAGGGGGCTTACGCCGCGCTGAAAAGGGCTGCTCCCCATGAGCGCGGCGCGGTGAAGGAGCGGCTGGCGCGCAGGCTGCATACCGATGAGGGGTTTGATCGGTCTCTCTGTGAAGACAGCGTCAACCTGCTGGCCGTTGTGTTGTTCGGTCACGGCGAAGCGGCTGCGGGGGAAACCGCGGCGGCAATTCCGTCTACGGGGGACGAGTGGGTAACGGTACCGGAAGCGCGGAAGGCGGCGTTGGCGCAGGGGGATGCGGGCAACAGGCCAATACCGCAAACTGCCGTGGCGAGGAAGGAACGGAAACGGTACTTGTCAGTGGGGATAGCGGCTTCCGTGCTTGTGCTTGGACTGGGTGTTGTCTTTTGGATGAACCGATACAACAATGCGGGCAACGCATCCCACCTTGGTCCAACTTTGGACATGGTGCGCATACAGGGTGGCACGTTCACGATGGGGAGCCCGTCGTCGGAGCCGGATCGTGAGGACGATGAGGTGCAGCATCGGGTGACGCTGAGTTCGTTTTACATGGGGAAGTACGAGGTCACTCAGAAGGAGTGGCAGGCGCTCATGGGGACGAATCCCAGTTCCTTCAAGGGTGACAACTTGCCGGTGGAGTGCGTGAGTTGGTACGATGCGGTGGAGTACTGTAACGCGCGTAGCAAAAAAGAAGGGCTTACGCCTGCGTACACGATAAATAAGACTCGACAGGATCCAAACAACACCAGCAGTTATGACAGTCTCAAGTGGACGGTGACCTGGAACCGGAAGGCGAACGGGTACCGGTTGCCGACGGAGGCGGAGTGGGAGTACGCCTGCCGCGCCGGGACGACGGGGCCGTTCAACACGGGGAACAACATTACGACGAGCCAGGCGAACTATAACGGGAACTATCCCTACAACGGGAACGCGAAGGGGCAGTATCGGGAGAAGACGACGGCGGTGGGGAGTTTCCAGCCCAATGCCTGGGGCTTGTACGATATGCATGGCAATGTCTGGGAGTGGTGCTGGGACTGGTACGGGAATTACTCAAGCGGCGCCCAGACGGACCCCGAAGGCCCAACGGGCCCCGCCTCTTCGTGGTCGCGCCGCGTTCGCCGGGGCGGCAGTTGGTACAACAGCGGCCAGTACCTGCGTTCGGCCAACCGGGGCTACTACAGCCCGGGCAACCGGCTCTACTACCTCGGTTTTCGGCTGGTGCGTCCCTGAGTTCCGCAACAAAAAACAGGGGCTATAGTGGAACAACTTGACAAGCAGTTGCTATTATAGTATAGTGTCTATATGGCATACTCAATCGATACACGGGAGATAGCCCTGCGGTACTTGGAAACGCACACCTATCAGAATACA
>JAISTO010000048.1 GCA_031272575.1 Treponema sp.
GTAGTCCTTTATGTCCCGATGCAGCGTCTTCTGGTTGTCCTTCACCGCAAGAATATAATCCGCCTCCTTCTCCCGGATCTTTTTCGCTATCTCCGTCTGACAGCTCATCGCGTCGGCGGTCACCACATCTCCCTTCACATCCAGCGCATCCAGCAGTTTCGGAACCGCCGTTATCTGTGGGAAACTTCGTTTCCCCTTGCTCTTCTCCTCCGTGACTAACTGCCCGAGGGTCAGCCCATGCTCCCTCGCCCACGCGCTCACCACGTGAAAACCGCTCCCTCGTATCGTTTTCCCGTCAATACTGATTGAACGGGTCTTGCTGCCCTCCGCTTTCACCCATGCATTCGTCTCGTCCTCCAGTATGACTGACATTTTTTATATTGTCCGAAAACGATACGAGAAAAAAAGTGCCCGCAGTGCGGTCGAACGGATTCTCATCCTTTTCAATGTTGTTGGGGCGGGGGAGAGGGGAATCTTCGCTGCCGCTCGGTCCCTTTTCCAAGCCGCGGAATGACAGGCGCGGTTGAACCATGGAATGACAAGCGGAACCAGGCAATAAAATGACTAACGGTTGATTTACTGACTTGTGGTCAAATCGTTGGATGCCGGCTGGAAGCCGGCGCTCCCAGGAAGCCCCTATCCCCCCAAAAACGCCAGCAGCGGCTCCTCCCATGAAGGGGCCGCTTCCCCCTGGGCGCGGAACTTGTGGTAGAGGCCGGTGATATAGGCTTTTATGGCATCCCGGTCCGCGGCGGAGGGGGCCTCCTCGCCCGTGAGGAGGCAGGCGGTGAAGGCCTCGGCTTCGGCGGGGGGGAAGAGGGGCGGGTCGAAGCGGGACATCGTGTAGAGGGCCGCGGCTATGCAGTTCACGCTGTGCTGCTTCACGTAGAGCACCGCGCCGGTAATCGCGAGCGCGTGGGCGCGGGCCGCGAGGATGCGGGCCGCGTAGTCCCGCTCGCCGCCGAGCGCGGCGAGGGCGGCGCGCAGGCGGGTGTAGGTCCGTATCACGAGGCAGACGTGCAGGCTCGGCACGCAGAGGAGGTGCGGGTCGAAAGCGTGGATCAGGCGGAAGCCCATGCTGCCGCGGTAAGGGGGCCGCTTCGTGGTGGAAAGGTTTTGCCGGTAGACCCGGGCCGCGAAGACATAGAGGCTGCCCATAGACGCGATGAAGGCGCGGACCTCGGGCAGGGCCCGCTTCCCGTACGCGCGGAGCAGGAAGGCCGCCTCCCGAATCCAGAACGCGCTGAAGTCGAGGTAGGTGTCTACCCGCTCCGGCAAAAAGGGGATTTTTTCATCCAGAGGATGATCAACATTGCTGACTGGTATGCGGCGCGGAAACAGCACCGCCCAATACTGCAAGCCGAAAAAGTGCCGTAACGCCGCCCCCAGACACTTCAGCGCCGCCCCCCACAGGAACGGCCGCCGAAGAACGGTGCACACGGCAAAAAAGGTTGTTTGTTGTTTCATGGTATTTTTGGGGAGTGGGGAGTGGGGAGTAGGGAGTGGCTTGCGCCTGGCGCGTAAGGCGCGCGGACTACCGACCGTTTCACGGTAGTACGCGCGTCCCGCTTGCAAAGCGCACCCTACTCCCTATTCCCTATTCCCTACTCCCCATCCCCCATACTAGCGCAAAAGGCCCCTCTTGTGCTATACTCTCGCTATGTTCACGATACTCTTCGGGCTGGCGGGCGGACTCTGCCTCTTCCTTTACGGGATGAAGGTGATGAGCGAGGGCGTCCAGCAGGCCGCGGGTGAGCGTATGCGGCAGGCGCTCGAGTTTATGACGCGGAACCGCTTCGTCGCGGTGCTCACCGGCATCGTGGTGACGGCGCTGGTGCAGTCATCCTCGGCGGCCACGGTAATGCTCGTCTCGTTTGTCAACGCAGGGCTCTTAACCCTCACCCAGTCGATCGGCGTGATCATGGGCGCCAACATCGGCACCACGACCACCGCGTGGCTCGTCTCCCTGATCGGCTCGTTCGACATCGCGATCCTCGCGCTCCCGGCCCTTGCCGCGGGCTTCCTGATGAAGTCCCTCAAGTGGAAGCACCAGGCCTGGGGCGAGGCGCTTATGGGCTTCGGGTTTATCTTCCTGGGGCTTATGACCCTGAATAACGCGCTCGAAGGCGCACACCTTTCCGCCGACTCCTTTCAATTTATCGGCGCGCTGAAAGACCGGCCGGTCGTGTCCCTCCTTGCGAGTGTCGCGGTCGGTACGCTTGCCACTCTGCTCATGCACTCGTCCGCCGCGGCCATCGCGATCATCATCACCCTTGCAACGCGCGCGGTAATCGACTACCGCATGGCCTGCGCGATGATCCTCGGGGCGAACATCGGCACGACGATAGACGCGATCATGGCCTCCATCGGCGCGAAGACCGCGGCGAAACGCACCGCGCTCGTGCACGTGCTCTTCAATGTGGCAGGCAGCCTCCTCGCGCTCTGCCTCTTCACGCCCCTCCTCGATTTCGTCAACCTCCTCGTGCCAGGCTCCCCCGAGGGGAGCGGCATAGGCGGGCACCTCGCCATGTTTCACTCGGTCTTCAACATCGCCTGTACCCTGGTGTTTATCCCCTTCGTCAAACCCTTCGCCGCGCTGGTCACCATGCTGATACGGGAAAAACCGGGCGAGCGCCAGGAGCGGGGTACCTACACCTTCAACTACGCGCCGGGGCTCACCAAAGCGCCGGAAATGGCCATGCTGCAGGCGGTCAAGGAGATCAAGGACATGGCCGGTCTCGTGTCCGGGATGTACGCGTCGTTCCGCGAGGCCCTCGCGGCCATGAAGGAGGCCCCCCTGAACGAGGAGCAGGCCGAGGCGCTCGTGGCGCAATTTTTCGACGAGGAGCGCTACGCGGACGAGATGCGGGAGACGCTCGGCTCTTTCCTTATCGAGTGTTCGGCCCGGCGCCTCAACCGCAAGACCGAGCAGAACATCGCGCTCCTCTTGCGGATCATCGAGGAACTCGAAAACATGACGGACGACTGCTACAGCGTGGGGCTCCTGATCGAGCGGAGCGTCAAGAAAAAGCAGATCTTCAAACACAAGGAAATGGAAGCGCTCGGGCCCTATGTCGCGCTCGTGCAGAGTTCTATCGACTTCCTGCAGGCGCATCTCGGAGCGCGCCTCAGCGAGGACGAAGCGAAGTGGGCCGCTGACCTCGAGGAAAAGATTGACAAGAACCGCAACCGCCTGCGCAAACTGGGCCGCAAGCGCATCGAGGCCGGCGTCAATGTGAAAACCGAATTGCTCTTCATCGATCTGGTCCGCCGTATCGAGAAGTTGGGCGACTACTGCTACAGCATCTCGAAGTCGCTGGCGGCGCTGAGGTAGGGGGTGTGTTATGACCAATGCCCCCTTCACCCCCGCCCCGCGGCGCCTCTCCTCGTTTCTCACGACGGAGCTCGCCGCGCGCGCGGGCCTCGAGACCGGCAGCGCGGGGCCTGACCCGCTCATCACGGGCCTCCAGTACGACTCCCGCGCGGTCGAGCCGGGGAACCTCTTCTTCGCGCTGCCCGGGCTCCACACGGACGGCCGCGCCTTCGCGGCCCAGGCCGCCTCGCGGGGCGCGAGCGTCATCGTGCACGAGGGGCCCCCGCCGGAGGGCCTCCCGCGGGAAAGCGGCCCCCTCTGCCTCCGCGCCGCAAGCAGCCGCCTCGCCATGTCGCCCCTCGCGGACGCGTTCTTCGGCAGACCCTCGCAAGCGCTGCGCGTCATAGGCGTCACCGGCACCGAGGGCAAGAGCACCATCGTGTACCTCATCTCTCAACTGCTCACGCTCGCGGGCGAGCGCGCGGGCTTCATCTCCACCGTCTCCCTCGGCGACGGCCTCGCCGAGCGCCCCAACCCCGAGCACCAGACCACCCCCGAGGCGCCGGTCGTCCACGCGTACCTCGCCCGCATCGCCGCGAACCGCGCCCGCTTCGCCGTCATCGAAGCCTCCTCGCATGGCCTCTCCGAGCGCACCGGCCGCCTCGCCGACGTCCGTTTCGCCGCGGGCCTCGCGTCCAACGTCCACCACGAGCACCTCGAGTTCCACGGTACCTGGGAACAGTACCGCGCGGACAAAGCCAGCCTCTTCCGCCGCGCCCGCGACTTTTGCGTCCTCAACGCCGCGGACCCCAGCGCCCCCTATTTCCTCGAGCAGGCCAGGTCCCCGGTATTTTTATACATGGGGGGGGTAGGGGAGGGTATCCAAGTCCCAAGTCCCAAGTCCCAAGTCCCCCT
>JAISTO010000109.1 GCA_031272575.1 Treponema sp.
ACGAATTTACGCGAATATTACTCTTAATAAAATTCGCGTTCATTAGCATAATTCGCGGTTAAATTCTTAAAATCCTGTTTCTTCAGAGTGGGCTAAAGATATGGGACAAGTTTAGCCCCTCCGGGGGGGCAGGGGGGTCACGGGAGAAGCCCTCCCCCCGCAGGGAGGATGCGGCCCTCCCCCGGGAAGCCGCAGCGGATGCGTTCGGCGGCTTTCAGGGCGGCAAAGACCATCCCGTCAATTTCGAGGGACTGGTAGAGGGCGGCGGCTTCGTCGAGGCGGCCTTTGATGACTGGATGGGGGGGGCTGAAGAGGACGCAGCAGTCCTCGTAGGGGAGTATCGATGTCTCGTAGGTGCCGAAGGCCCGCGCCCGCTCCACGATCGCCTCTTTGTCCATGCCGATGAGGGGCCGCAGCACGGGGAGGCCCGCGGTGCTCTCGGTGCAGCGGATGTTCTCGACGGTCTGGCTTGCCACCTGCGCGAGGCTCTCGCCGGTGACGAGGCAGCGCGCCCTGAGGCGCTTCGCCATGCGCCCCGCGCAGTCCATCATCGCCATGC
Source organism: Treponema sp. (assembly GCA_031272575.1). GTDB lineage: Bacteria > Spirochaetota > Spirochaetia > Treponematales > Breznakiellaceae > JAISTO01. The sequence continues at coordinate 560 of JAISTO010000109.1, forward strand.
GGAGGAGCACGGTGCGCCAGGCTTCGGGGGCGCGCTCTTTGATACGCGTCTGCACTTCCGTGAAGGGCGTGACAAAGAGCCTTATCCCCAGGCCGTAGCCGCCGGCTATGCGCGCCAGCGTGATCGCCTTCTGCCTGGCCCCCTCGGAGGTGTAGGGGGCCGCGTGGAAGTAGACCGCGTCGAGCCCCATGCCCCGGCCGAGCATGAGGCAGCCGGCGACCGGCGAGTCGATCCCGCCGGAAAGGAGCAGAAGCCCCCGTCCCGAAGTCCCCACCGGCAGCCCGCGGAGGCCCCGCCGCTCCGCGCCGTACACATAGGCGCGCTCCCGCACCTCCACCGTAAGCACCGCCTGGGGAGTGTTGACATCAACCTTAAAGCCGGGGATGGCCTCCTTAACGGCATCGCCCGCGGCCGCGCAGATCTGGTATGACGACAGGGGGAAGCTTTTGTCCGTCCTGCGGGCCTCGACCTTGAAACTGCGGGCCCCGGCCGCGTAGAGCGCGGCGGCCTCCTCCGCGCAGGCGGCGCTAAGCGCGGCGGGTGTTTTTTCGCAGACCCGCGCCCGCGCCCAGCCCGTGATCCCGTAGAGGCGCGCGAGCCGCTCCTCCACGAGGGGGGCGGCCGCCGCATCCGGCACCCGCAGGTAGAAGCGCCCCCCCGCGCCGGAGACCTGCGCCCCCGTCCCCGGCGTCACGAGCGCGAGGTTCCGCCGGAGCACCCGCACGAACTCGCGCCGGTTCCCCCCCTTGAGGGTAAGTTCCCCCGGTTTCAATAAAAAGATGACCATGCTCTTCTTTGCGGCAACGCCGGCCGTGTCGGTTTTCATATTTGAAGTGTACTCCTTCGCGGGGAACGTTTCAAGGGACGTTCTAACTACAGAAACGCGAGGGCCTCGCGGAGGGCCTCGAGGAGGGCGTCGATATCCTCGCGGGTGGTGGTCCAGCCCTGCGAGATGCGGATACCCTCGAGGCGGCGGGCCTCGGAGACCCCCATGGCTTCGAGGACGGGGCGCTCCGGGGAGCGGGACGAGCAGGCCGAGCCGGTCGAGACCGCGAAGCCCGCCTCGTCAAGCGAGCGCGTGAGCACCTCGCCGGGGGCCCCGCTGAAAGCCGCCTGGAGTATCCAGGGGGAAAAGCGCGCGTCATCGGCCGCGCGGCAAGAGGGGATCAGGGCGCAGCGGGGCATCTTTTTCAATTCACTTATAAGATGACGAAAACGCTCCCGGGCCCGGGCGTCCGCGTCCCGCAGGTTTTTGACCCGCGCTTCCAGCACGGCCGCGAGCGCGAGGGCCCCGGCCGTGTTTTCCGTGCCGGGCCGCAGGCCCTTTTCCTGGCCGCCCCCCCGGTAGAGGGGCTCGAGCGGCTTACGGAGGTACAAGAGCCCTATCCCGCGGGGGCCGCCCAGTTTGTGCGCGCTCAGGGCGGCGGAGTCGACATCCCATTCACTTAAGGTGATGGGTACCTTCCCTGCGGCCTGCACGATGTCACAGTGGATATGCACCGGAGCGGAGGCGCGCTCCCGGACCAGACGCGCAATGGCGGGGATCTCGTTTATGACGCCGGTTTCGTTGTTCACCGCCATGACCGCGAGAAAGCGGGGGGCGGCATGGCCATCATCTTTTTTTGTGAGGGCATCTTCGAGGCGCTCCCTATCCAGCATGCCCTCGGGGGAGACGGGCAGGGCCCTGACCGGGCGGCCGAGGCGCTGGAGCAGCAGGCAGTTTTCGCGCACCGAGGGGTGCTCGGATGCCGCGTAGAGCGTCGATGCCCTGCCGGGCCGCAGGGCCTGCGCCATGATGACGAGGGCGTTCGCCTCCGTGCCCCCCGATGTGAAGACGATGCCCCCGGGGGGAACCCCGAGGGCCGCGGCACAGCGCGCCCTTGCCCCCTCGAGCGCCTCCCGCGCCAGAGCGCCCTCGCGGTGGGGGGATGACGGGTTGCCGAAGGGGGCCTCCGCGGGCGCCGCGATGCCCTCCGCCGCGGCCGGCGGGGCAGTTGCGGCCCAGTCGAAGTAGCGCCGGCGGGGGGGCTTTTGCGTCAACATGGCCGTATTATCGCGTGAAGGGGAGGCGGAGGTCAAGTGGAGGGAGGCGAGCAGCCTGTAGCACTTTGAATAATTCGATGAAAAATTCGCGTGATTTCACGCTTTTCGAGGCTGCTTTTGGAGTTTTTAGAGTAGCTTTTTGCCTGCCCACTTGTAAGTGGGCAGGCAAAAAGCTCTAATTTTCAGTGCGCTTTAGTCAAAGCGCTACAAACTCCGAGGGGGCGCGAGCGTACGACTACATCTTCTCAAAGTAATAGAATATCCGATTACTGTTCGGCAGTTGTTGGTCATAACTGTCACTCGGAAAGTCTACCACTAAATCGCCGTCCGTCAGCAACGCATTCATCATGTTGTCGATTTGCTTCTTGCTGTACGAGCCACGATTATGAAGCAGTGACCGAATGTTCTCTTCCGTCACCGAATCACGGAGGACGAACTCATCACTACATACCTCTCGGTATGCCTCAAACCTGCTTCGGTTATTTGTTTCTGTAACGGTAACGGATTCGTACTTCTCATTACTGATAAGAAACGACTGTTCCTGAAAGATAAGCGTTTCGGGCGCCTCCGTCTTGCAGCCCATTACCACTAATGCCAGCAACAACATCTTTTTCATAAGTACCCTCCTTTGCTATCCTTCGCGGTCTTTTCCGCCGTCATGAATATGCTTTAATAATATCGAAAACAGGTATTAAATCCTATTTTACCAATATGTGTATTTTATTTACTTATTGGTGTATTTTGTACCGGCCGCGTTCTCAAGCCCGCGGCGCTGAGCGCGTTCGTCAGAGTATCAAAATCGGCTGAAGGTTTTTTGAATACGGTACCGTTGCGGCTTTTGCTGTTTTTCAGGCCCCGCATTCCAAAGAGTTGTTCGATCTCTTTCCAACGGTGATTTTTTCCCGTCTTGCGCTGGGTGCCGAAGTACTCGGCCAGCGATTGTTTCGATTTATTCCAGATTAAGCCCTCCGGCATTTCGGTGATATAGCCGGCGGTTTTGAGCCATTCGTAATCCCGCGCGAAATCGGGGTATGCGGCGAATACGACGACGCGCTTAAATGCGCCTTCCCCCGCCTGAGCCGGCCCCCGCTCCCGCAGGCAGCGCAGCACCTCTTCGAGGAGGAGGGATTGCCTTGCCAGGGCGCCGCGCAGTTCCGCGAGATCGCGCGCCACCTGCGCAAGACCCGTCATACGCGTGCCTCGCGTCCGCGTGCCTCGCGTCCGCGTGCCTCGCGTCCGCGTGCCTCGCGTCCGCGTGCCTCGCGTCCGCGGTTTTCGCGGCTTTTTCG
>JAISTO010000146.1 GCA_031272575.1 Treponema sp.
TGGGGGGTGCGGCGCATGGGCGCGGGGTGAGGGGGAGTGAGCGGAGGGCGGGGCGCGTGGGCACAGCGCGGCGCGTGGGCGCGGGGTGAGGGGGTGTGAGCGGAAGGCGGGGCGCGGACGGTGGAAAGTGGACGGTGGAGGACGCAGTTCGAAAGTCTTTCGTGGTACTACCAGCATGCCGGTAGTACCAAAGACTTGCGAACAACGCCTCCACCGTCCACCGTCCATTTTCCACTCCCCACTCCCCTGTTGATCTCCATTGCTGACTATGCTACACTAACCGCATCAAGAATCAATAAAAATGACAAGGAATGATTGTTTATATCACTCTGTGGCGATAGGGCCTTTGACGCTGGCGGGGAATCTTTTTCTGGCGCCGGTGGCGGGTTACACGGATCGCGCGTTCCGTACGCTGTGCGTGGAACTGGGGGCGGATTTTTCTTTTACGGAATTGATATCCTGCGAGGCGCTGCGGCGGAAGCCCGCGCTTTACGGGCTGGGGCCTGATGCCGCGCCCGGGGGGCCTGAGCGCTCGGCGCAGGCAGGGCTTAGCTGCCGGGGGGGGGCCGCGCCGTACGCGATACAGGTCTTCGCCGCGGAGAGCGAGGCCCTGTACGAGGCGGTCTCCCTGCTGGCGCCCCTACGGCCGGATGCGCTGGATATTAACGCGGGGTGTCCTGTCCCCAAGGTGGTGAAAACGGGCGCGGGCGCGGCCCTTATGCGGGACCCCGCGCTGCTCGGCAGGATGGTCGGCGCGGCGGTGCGGGCTTCGGAGCGCTTCCTGGGGGGCATACCCGTTACCGTGAAGCTGCGGTCGGGCTGGGACGCGGGGAGCATCAATTACCGGGACTGCGCCCGGGCCGCGGCCTCGGAGGGGGCCGCGATGCTCAGCCTGCACCCGCGGACCCGCGCGCAGGGCTATGCGGGCGAGAGCGACTGGGCCCTGATAGCGGACCTTGCGGCCGTTCAGCGCCTGCCGGTGACCGGCTCGGGGGGGCTCTTTCGGCCCGAGGACGCGGCGCGCATGCTCCGCGAGACCGGCTGCGCGGCCGTGATGTTCGCGCGGGGCGCCGCCGAGGACCCGTTCATTTTCCCGGCAGCGCGGGCGCTTCTGCGGGGGGTCCCCTGGCAGGCCCCGTCAGCGGAGGAGCGGATAGCCGCCGCGTTCAGGCTGCTGAGGCTAAAGGCCGCGGACTGCGGCGAGCGCCGCGCCTGTCTCGAAATGCGGAAGCAGTTCTGCGCGTTGACGCGGGGGGCTCTTTCCCCGGCGGCGCTCGCGTCCGGCGTGCGCCTTAGCGGGGCCGAACTGCGGACGCGGCTTGTCCATGCAGAGACGATTGCGGACTACGAGGCGATTATGGCCCCAACACGCCGTCCGCGCGGCTCATATACCAGTTGATAAAGGCCGTCGTGCGGTTGCTGAATGACGCGCCGACCCTATCGGAGAGGCCCGGAAGGGCCGCGGCTTTTGCCAGAGAGACCGTGTAGATAAGGAGACTGTCCCCGGCGTCCAGGACCGCGAAAAGCGAGCGGAGCTTCCCCTTGCCGATAGCCGGAATAATGCCGTAACTGAGGGGAGAAAGGTTCTCCTGCACGAAAATGAGCGCCCCCTCCTGCGCGTAGTAATCGTAGCGGTAGAGATTTTCGCCAAAAGTGAGATCTTTTTGCCGCGCGTAGAGGCTCGTTTTGGCGGGCAGGGGGGGGCGGAAGCGCGGATCCGGCATTTCGTTTTTGCCCGCCGGACCATCCACCACAACGGACGTCTCGTAGAAGGTGCGCATAGCCTGCCGGCTCGCCGAGTAGTATTGAATGCCGGCCAGCGAACTGAGCGAGAGCGCGGCATTGAAGAGCGCCGCCTGCTCCGCGGCCGTCCAGGCATGGGGGGCAGGCTTCTTGTACAGGGTAAGCACCTCGGCGCATACGCCCGAGGGCACCGCGGCCTGCAGGCCGCCGGCGATGGCGCGGAGCCCCCCGTGATTGGGGAGCAGCCTGAAGGCCGCGGCCTTCATCTGCACCTCGCTGGGGCGCTCGCCCGCGCGGAGGGCGGCGGCCTGCCGCTCCCCCGCGAGAAGGACCAGCGGGTCAGGCGCCGCCTGCGCGGGAAGCGCGATAGCCGCAAACAGGAAAAGCGCCGCGAGCAGCAGGGGGGCGTTGCGGGGGTCTCCCCCGCTGGGGGGGGAAGCGGCGAACGGCGCGGGGGGGGAGGGGCGTTGCATGCAACGCCCCCCCCGAGGGGATGCCCCCCGCGCCGTTCATAGCGTGGGGGGGGGCTCCCCCCCTCATGCTGCTGAGCGTCACCTGCGTCCGCCCGAGCGGGCGCCCGCATAGTAGACCCGGACCTGCCGGTAGACCCCCTCGCCTTCGCTGTGCGTTTCGACATCCTTCGCCTGCGCCAGCGTCGTGTGGATAAGGCGGCGGTCGAAGGGGTTCATCGGCTCGAGCAGGACCGACGTGCGGCTCGAGCGGACCCGATCCGCGACCGAGTGGGCGAGGCGGACGAGGGTCTCCTCGCGGCGGATGCGGTAGTTTTCGCTGTCCAGGATGACGCGGGTGCTCTCGCGGCCCAGGTGGCCCGCGTAAATGTTGACGAGCAGTTGGAGCGCGTCCAGATTTTTTCCCTTTTTGCCGATGATGAGCGACGAGTCCCGCGACTCGATGTTGAAGCCGATCTTTTTGTCTTTGCGGAAAAAGACCGAGACGGCGGCGCTGCAGCCCATGCGCTCGATCATGCCGCCCGTGAAATCCGCGAGCGCCCGCTCGAAATCGTCCTTCGGTTCGGGGTCGCCGAAAACCGCGCCCCGGAGCATGACGCTCTCGCCTTCGGAAGCGGCGTCCTGGCCCGCATCCGCGGCCTCGCGGTATGCCCCGCGCTCCCGGGGGGCTTCGTCCTCGGGCTCGGCGCCTGTGCCCGTGTGTACGCGGATTTTCACAAAGCCTTTCTTGAAAAGGCCCCCGCGCTGGGCTTCGAGTATTTCGACATCGAAACTGTCTTTTTGCAGCCCCAGTTCTGCCGCCGCCCGCTCGATAGCGTCTTTTTCGGTGCGGCCTTCGAATTCGTAAGTCATGCAGTATCTCCTTTCGTAGGGGGAGTATAGCATTAAGGGGGATGTTATGACAAGGGGGCGCTCCCTACTCCAGGGCCTGCGTGATATCCGCTTTCAGGTCGGCAAGGTCTTCGAGGCCGACCGAGAGCCGGAAGAAGCCGCGGTGAAACTCTTCGGGGTAGAGGTACTGGCGCTCGTCGTTTTCGCCGAGGAAGACGATAAGGCTTTCGTCGTGCCCCAGGGAGACCGCGTTCGTGATGACCCGCAGGCGGCTCACGAAGCGGTTGTGCCCGTCATGGTCGGCGTCCAGGCCGAACGCGAGCACCCCGCCGAAGCCGCCTGGCATCTGCGCGGCCGCGGCTGCATGCCCCCGGCTGCTTTTGAGGCCCGGGTACGAAACGAAGCGCACCTGCGGCAGGGCTTCCAAAAAGGCCGCCAACTGTAGGGCGTTCTCGTTGTGCCGCGCCATGCGCAGGGGGAGCGTCACCACCCCCCGCATGATAAGCCAGGCGTTGAAGGGGCTGATTGTGCCGCCCGCGTTCACCATGGCCTCGGCGCAGATAGCGTCGATGAGGTCTTTTTTCCCGAGCACCGCGCCCCCCATGGCGTCGCCATGGCCGTTTAGGTACTTGGTAAGGCTTTCGACGACCAGGTCCGCGCCGAGCGCGAGCGGCCGCTGGTTAAAAGGGGACGCGAAGGTGTTGTCCACGCTGAGGAGCGCGCCCGCGTTATGCGCGATATCCGCGAGCGCCTTGATGTCGCTTATCTTGATGGTCGGGTTGGACGGCGTCTCGATGTGCACCAGGCGGGTGTTTTCTCTGACCAGCGGTCGAATTTTTGACCAGTCGCTTGTGTCCGCCAGCGTGGTCTCGATGCCGTACTTGGCGGGCAAAAGTTCGTGGAGCAGCCGGTACGCGGCGATGTACGTCGAGTCCGACACGATGACATGATCGCCCGATTTCAGAAACGTGAAGAACACGCCGGAGAGCGCCGCGACGCCGGAGGCCAGTACGACGCAGTCCGGGGCCTCGTGCAGGAGCGCGAGTTTTTCCTGCAGGTAGCGCTGGTTCGCGCCGCCGTTCCGCGTGTACACATTCCCCTCCGCGGAACTCCAGTTTACCACCGAGGGATCGTACGGCAGTTCGTAACTGTTGGCCATGGTGATCGGGCGGCGGATAGCGCCGGTCTCGCGATCAACCTCGTTGCCCCCATGCACCGCACGGGTCGCAAAGCCGAACGTATGGTCGATATGCTTTATCATAGTAATATGATGGGTATTGTAGGGATTTTGGGAAAGCGTGTCAAGGGGGTAGGGAGTGGGGAGTGGGGAGTGGGGAGTGGGGAGTGGGGGAGTGGTGTCATGGGAGCGCGGGCTTCCAGCCCGCATGGAGGTGGGCGCGGTGCGCGTCGGGGCAAGCGGCTCCGCCGCCGGCATCTTGCCCGCATCCACCCCCGTCTTCCGCATCACGCTCAAGTCCCAAGTCCCAAAAGCGCCATGCAATGCTCACTCGTTCACGCCGTCCCCGCGCAGTGTGCCGCTCCCCACCCCCCTTGACTCTTTTTTTCGCATTTCGCTATACTCCAAAGACAGTTCAAAAACACTCTCGAGTTTTTGAACCGTCTCAACAACCCAAAAGGAGGGGTTGTATCATGGCTTTTGTCTTGTTGGATACAGGCGGCCGCTTTTTAAGCGGCCACCCCGCGTCTTCTCGCCCCGCACAAAGTGCGGCCGCCGCGCGTACCGCGCCCGCTCCAGCATCATGCGCAGCGTTCGCGGCTTATCCCCCTGTCTCCGCATCGCGCCCGAGTCCCAGCAACAAAACCCGTTCTGCCCCCCCCCCCGTCCCGCGGAAAAAGTAACGTTTTTTCGACTTAACCTCAAGCGAAAACAGCGCCAATACTTCCAGTGTGGGCGCTTTCCATTCATCATTCTGACTATCGGTCATATTTCTGACCACCATTCAGTCTCTTTAATCCCGCCTGTCAAGGGTAGGGAAAATAATAGAGAAAAGGAGTATCTATGAAACAGAAGAGTAATGCGGCGGCGGCGCTATTGCTGGCGCTCATGGTTACGGGGTGCCCCACTGATGTGGGCGAAGGCGGCGGAACCGACACCTCCCTCCACACGGTGACGGTGGTTCCGGCAACGGCCACCGCCGACGGCGACATCGCCACGGCCAGCAAGGCCCTGGCTCGCTCCGGGGACACGGTGACCCTCACGGCGACCGCCGGAGACGGCCGCAAGTTCGTGTCCTGGAGCACGACCGGCGGCACGCTGGCCAACGCAAGCGCGCCGGTTACCACCCTCACCATGCCCGCCGCCAATGTGACGGTGACGGCGACCTTCGCTGCCCTCGCCGCAGACGAGTACACGGTAACGACCGCGGTCGTCGACAACGACGAGGATGCCGTCGGTGGAACGATCACAGCGAGCAAGGGCTACGGCAAGCAGGGGGACACAATCACCCTGACGGTAACGCCCGCAAAAGGCTGGAAACTGGCGACAAACGGCCTGACAACTACCGGCGGCACGATCACCGGGACTTCCTCGCCCTACACGCTGACCATGCCCGCCGCCGCTGTAACGGTAACGGCGACCTTCGAGAAGATCGATTACGACATCACGATAGGGTCCATGACCGGCGGCTCGGTGACTGCGCGGAAGTCAGGATCAGACCAGACAATTACCGCGGCGAACTACGGGGACGATATATTTCTGCAAATATCGCCCGAAGGCGAGAAGGTGCTCTCTTCCATCAGCGTTACAGGCGCAAGCGGGGCAGCGGTGAGTGTTTCCGGCTCCGGCAATTCCCACTATTTCACAATGCCTGCGGAGAAAGTGACGGTAAACGCCACATTCGCCGAGCCAGTAACGGTAACCGGCACAATCAACCTGAAAACAAAGGGGCTGAATACGCTCAATTCCGCAACCCTGTACCTGTACAAGGACAGTTCCTATAACGGCAGCAGCGTGGCTTATCAATATTTCTCTTCTTACAATGAGAATCTCACTCAGGAAGAGGAAGACGGTGATTACAGCACCTACACCCTGTCGTACAGTTTCGAGTTGCCTCCTGTTTCCGTCTCTACCACATATTACGCGGAGTTGTACGTGTCTCCCAGCGGTAGTACAACAAGCAGGGAAATCGGGCAACTGTTCACCCTGACATCTTCGGACTCGGACAGCAAGGCTGCCGGTTCCAAAGATGTTACCATAGGTGTGGTAACAATCAGCGGCACCCTTGCGGTAACGCTGAACGGCCAGACGCCGGACTATGTCAGCCTGTCCGCATACTCGGACGCGAATTACAGCAACGAGGTTGGCTACGACCCTACTGATTCCCCGGAAGCAACGATCAACTGGAGCATGGAAATACCGGACGACCTTACCAGCGTTTACTTCATAGTGTACGTTGAAAGTGAGGAGGAGGAGACTGAAGTTTCCGTCTCCAAGAAACTCGGCGCAAAGTCTGTTGCTTCATCTCCGTTTGCTCTCACCGCAGCCATCACCACCAAGACCGTCTCCGGCACACTGAAGGCCGGGGGCACGGCGGTAACGGGCTATGCTATGGTTGTTGCCACGAGCGCCAAGTTTGATACAGCAGAGGCGTTTTACACCGCGATCTCAGGAGGACAGGCTGAAACGTATGGTAGCTATGCAGAGGACGGCGAATGGTCCATGAGCGTCGACAGCGATGTTACGGGGGCATACCTGTATGTGATGCTGATCGATGTCGATATGGAGACATACTCATACTCCTATTACATCTACCGCAGCAGCAGCCAGGTCTCCTTCAACGCATCGGGCGCAACCACCGTCGACCTCGACCTTGCCAGTATGACCTACCTGGGGGTTTTGGATATGTCGGGGAATTAGGCTTAGTCCGGAGGGGCCGGGTTTTCAGACCTGCCCCCTCCGGCAGTTTTAGGGGAACCGCGAAGGCGCATAAGGCAAAGAAGGGATGCCCTTTTGCGCCTTTTGCGGTTAGAAGTCTCCGTGCCCCCAGTCCCAAGTCCCAAAAGCACCCCCCTCCCCTCCCCCCTTGCTTTTTTTCACCCTATTCCCTAGCATGCCCCCATGATCAGCTCTAATGCGCAGGCCGTGCTGGAGATTGGCTCTACCGGGATACGGCTCCTCGTGGCGGAGATCGACGGGAGCGGGCAGTGGCGGACGCTGGATGAGGCGGACCGGCCGGTCACGCTGGGGCGGGATGTTTTTACCACGGGGCAGGTTTCGCGGGAGAGTTTCCTCGAGTGCCTGTCCGTGCTGAAAAACTTCCGCGAGATGCTGGCTGGCTGGGGCGTTGCCGGCGCCGACGTACACGTTATCGCCACGAGCGCGCTCCGCGCGGCCCGCAACCGGGAAGTCTTCGCGGATCGCGTCAAACTGGACACGGGCTGCGATCTGGCCATCGTCGAGGGCATCGAGGAAAACCGCCTCATCTACCTTGCGGTGCGCTTCGCGCTCAAAAACGACATGGCCTCGTTCTGGCGGGGTAATTCCATCATCTTTGAAATCGGGGGGGGCTCGACTGAGATAATGCTCCTGCGGCGCGGCAAGATGGTAGCCGCGCATAGCCTGCGCCTGGGAACCATCCTGATTGACACGCAGTCGCGGCGCGCGCGGGGGGGCCAGGGCGCGTTCGAGCGCTACCTCAACGAAAACATCAGCAGTACGGCAGGGCGCTTAAGCCAGGAACTCGATCTCGCCGCGGTGCGTACGCTCGTGCTCGCGGGTTCCGACGCGCGCATAGCGGCGGACAACGCGGGCGCCGATTTAAACGAGCACTGCAAAATAATGACGCGCGGGCAGTTCCTGCAATTCGCGGAACGGATACAGGAGTATTCTATCGAAGACTGCATCGCGCGTTTCAATATACGCTTTGCGGAAGCGGAGTTTCTGAACGCCGGGGTGCAGGTGTACCGGCTGCTGCTCGAAAAAACCTGCGCCCAGGACATTATCGTGCCGCGCATTTCGATACGCGAGGGGCTGCTGGTCGACCTGGCCCGCGGCGTGGACCCGCAGCTGCAGGAGGAGTTTTACTCGCAGGTGAGCGCGGGCGCGCTCCACCTGGGGCGCAAGTACCACTTCGACGAGGCGCACCACCGCCATGTGGCCGCGCTCTGCATGGTCTTGTTCGACGCGCTCGCGCGCGAGCATGGCCTGGGCCGCCGCGAGCGAATGCTGCTGGAGGTGGCCGCGTCCCTGCACGACATCGGCATGTTTATCCGGGGGAGCGGGCATCATCTGCATGGGCAGTACATTGTCACCAACGCGGAAATCTTCGGCCTGCACAAAGAGGAACTCGATCTTGTCGGCAACGTGATACGCTACCACCGCGGCCCCCTCCCGTCCCCCGCCGACATCGATTACATCGCCCTGCAAAAAGAGGAGCGTATCATCGTGCTGAAACTCGCGTCCCTCCTGCGGGTATCCGACGCGCTCGACCGGGGGCATTCGCAGCAGATAAAGACCATCAGCGTGGAACGGCGGGAAGGCAGCATAGTGCTGCACGGCCCCGCGGGCCTCGACCTCTCGCTCGAGCGGGTCGCGCTCGAAGAAAAGGCCGGCCTCTTTCAGGAAGTCTTCGGGTACAAGGTGCTGCTGTTTTAAAACCCCGTCGGCGTCTGCCAGGCGTGAATAAACTGCAGCGCGTACTGCTGTATGCCGTCGAAATACGTGTTGATGAATGACGCGAGTTCCCGGCCGACGTAACGGTAGTGCCAACTTTCGTAGCGGTAGCCGGTGACCTCTTCGAAGCCGTCCGGGAACGAGAGCGACCAGCCGTACGCGACCGCGTTGTCTTTGACCCAGGCGCCGGCCTTCGTGTCGGCGAAACTATCGTCGATGGGGAAAAAATCGACGACGAGGCCGGTTTGGTGCTGGCTGAAGCCGGGCCGCGCTGACTCCCGGTCAGCGGCGGCCTGCCCGATTTCCTGGACTATGCGGGCGTATACTTCCACCTGATACCCATACGAGCGGTACGTTGAGCCCACGGTGAGGGTGACGCCTTCAGCGCGCGCGGCCGCGGCCATCTGCTCGAGGGCCTCTGCCGCCGCGCGGCGCAGCATAAGGTTGTCCCTGGTGACGCGGTACGAGCGCCCCGAGGTCAAGCGGATAAGATCGTCCGGCGCGTAGCCTTCGGGCAGCGAATGGTTTTTGTCAACCAGCATGCATAAAAAGGGGTCGCCCTTTTGAACTGCCTCGAACCGCGAAAAGAACGCGCCGTCTGCCGCGGCCGCGGTTCTTATGCGCTCCGCCATTTTTTCAGGGATCCGCGCGCTGATAAGCGCGTCTTCAAGCAAAAGAAGATTGACGGCTTTTTCGTCCGTCCCGGCAGTTAAATCGCTTTCTGTTCCAACGGGCATACCCGTCTCCTGCGCCACGGCGCGTCCTGCTTTCTGGCAGGAGGATGCGATCATCATCATTATAAATAAATATGAAAGCCTCCTTGCCCCTGTGCCAAGAAATTTGTTCATGCAGGCAGTATAACGGGATGGGGAAAAATACGCAAGGCCCCTTGTCCATTCGCCGGCATCTATGCTACTATGGCCTTAAGGTGATCTTATCAACTTTATCCCGTGCCCATAAAACGGAACTCGTCCGCAAGGCGCTGCACCTCCTTGTCGCCTTTACGGTGCCCCTGGCGGGGTGGAACCGGGGCGTTTGCCTCACGCTCCTCAGCGGGGGGACGCTCTTTTACTGCGGCGCGGAGACGCTCAGGACGCGGGGCCGCAGTATCCCGCTCGTGTCCCGCCTCACGCGCATAGCCTCACGCTCGCGGGACGAAGGGCATTTCGTGCTGGGGCCGGTCACCCTGGGGCTTGGCGCGCTGGGGGGCATACTCTGCTTCCCGCCGGCGATCGCGGCGGCGGCGGTCTACGCGCTCGCGTTCGGGGACACGGCGGCCAGTATCGGGGGCTCGCTCTTCGGCGTGTTCAGGCCCCGCTTCCTGCGGGGCAAGAGCGTGGAGGGGACGCTCGCCAGTTTCGTGACGGTCTATACCGTCGTGTGGGCTCTCCGCTTCGGCGTCATTCCGGCGCTCGCCGCCGCGCTCCTGTCGGTTGTTGTCGATATACTCCCTATGGGAGACTACGACAATCTCGCGCTCCCGCTTGCCATAGGCCTCGCGTTAAGACTATACTGTGAGTATGCGCCTTAGATCGTTCATAGCGCGGCTAAACGCCGCGGCCGCTTTTCGCGGGGAGACGCGCTTTGCCGAGCCCATGGCCCCGCACACGACGCTCCGTGTGGGGGGGCCCGCGGACCTGTATGTGCGCCCGGACAAGTCCTGTTTCGCCGCGTATGCCCCGGCGCTCCTCAAGGCGGCCGCGGCAAAGCGCATACCGGTCTTCATTCTGGGGGGCGGGGCGAATATCGCGGTGGCGGACAAGGGCATCCGCGGCATAGTGCTCGATACCGGCGCCTGCACCGGCCGTGTGCAGGAGGGCGGCCGGCTCCGCTTCTGGGCCGGCACGACGATGGACGAGGCCGCCGAGGAGGCGGCGGGCCGGGGCCTCGGGGGGCTCGAATTTCTCGCGGGTATGCCCGGCACGCTGGGCGGGGGCCTCTGGATGAACGCCCGCTGCTACGGCCAGGAATTCGCCGACCGCGCGGCCGAGGCCGACATCATCGACGAGCGCTTCGAGCGGGTTAGCGTTCCGCTCGCGAGGAGCGACTTCTCCTACAAGAAGAGCCCCTTCCAGGAGCGGCGCTGCCTTATCCTTACGATTACCTTCAGGCTGAAGCGCCGGCCTATCGAGGACATACGGGCCGAGATGGCCGCCTGCCGCCTCGACCGCGAGCAGAAGGGCCAGTTCCGCTTCCCCTCGGCCGGCTCCGCGTTCAAGAACAACCCCGCTTTCGGGGAGCCGACGGGCCGCATCATCGAGGCGCTGGGGCTGCGGGGCCTCCAGATAGGCGGCGCTCAGATAGCGCCCTGGCATGGCAACTTGCTCATCAACACGGGGAATGCCCTGGCCGCGGACGTAAAGGCCCTTATCGAAAAAACCGCCGCGGAGGTAAAAGCGGCCAGAGGCATAGACCTGGAAAGCGAGATCCTTTTTT
>JAISTO010000162.1 GCA_031272575.1 Treponema sp.
ATTACTCTTAATAAAATTCGCGTTCATTAGCATAATTCGCGGTTAAATTCTTAAAATCCTGTTTCTTCAGAGTGGGCTAAAGATATGGGACAAGTTTAGGCTCAAGGCGCGGAGTGACGACCCGCCCTCACTCCCCTGACACCCCGTCCTCTTCCCGAATCTGCACGCGGCGGATCTTCCCGCTGATCGTCTTGGGGAGTTCCGTCACAAACTCGATGATGCGCGGGTACTTGTAGGGGGCCGTGGTTTTTTTCACATGATCCTGCAATTCCCGTTTCAGCGCGTCCGAGGGTTCCCAGCCTTTGGCGAGGACGACGGTGGCCTTTACCACGGTGCCCCGGTCGGGGTCAGGCACGCCGGTGATCGCGCACTCGAGCACGGAGGGGTGCTCGTGGAGCGCGCTCTCCACCTCGAAGGGGCCGATGCGGTAGCCGGAGCTTTTGATTACGTCGTCGGTGCGTCCCACGAACCAGTAGTAGCCGTCCTCGTCGCGCCAGGCCACATCGCCAGTGTGGTACACGCCGTCGTGCCAGACGCTGCGGGTCAGGGCCTCGTCCCGGTAGTAGCCGCCGAAGATGCCGGTGGGGCGGCGTTTGTCGGTGCGCACGACCAGTTCGCCCTCCTCGCCCATCGCGCAGTCCGTGCCGTCCTCCCGCACGAGCGCGATGTCGTAGTTGGGCGCGGGTTTCCCCATGGAGCCGGGGTGCGGCTTGAGCCAGGGGTACCAGGTGGCCATGGTCACCGTGAGTTCGGTCTGGCCGTAACACTCGTAGAGCGGAAGCCCCGTGCCGGCAAGGAACTGCTCGTAGACCTCCGGGTTGAGGGGCTCGCCCGCCACCGCGCAGTGCCGAAGGTGAGAGAAGTCGTACTTGCGAAGGTCCTCTTTGATGAAGAAGCGGTACACCGTGGGGGGCGCGCAAAAAGTGGTGATTTTGTTGGAGGAAATTGTTTCCAGCATGGCCTTTGGATCGAAGCGGTCGTAGTCGTACACGAAGACGGCGGTGCCGCAGAGCCACTGCCCGTAAAACTTCCCCCAGGCGGCCTTGGCCCAGCCCGTATCCGCGATGGTGAGGTGCAGCCCCCCTGGCCGCGCCTGGTGCCAGAACCACGAGGTGATGATGTGCCCCAGGGGGTAGTCGAAATTGTGCCGCACCATCTTGGGCATACCGGTGGTGCCGGAGGTGAAGTAGAGGAGCATGATGTCCCCGTTCGTGTTGACCTGGCCTGGGCGCGTGAAGGCGCGCTCCTCCCGCTCCACCGCGGCATTGAGGTCGAGCCAGGGGACCTCGGCCGCGGGCGCGCCTGCCGCCTTGCGAAGACGCGCGGCCTCTTCCGGCGGGTTCGCCGCGGCCGGGGTGTGCACCGAGCGGACAAAGGCCTTGAAGCGCAGGAAGGGCGCCTGGCCGCGGCCCCGCGCGTTTTGCCGCAGCGCCGCCTCGGCATCGTCCACCTTGCCCAGGAGCGCGGTCTCGTCCACGCAGACGATGCCGGCCACATCGGCGGCCTCGCAGCGGTACACGATATCCTTCTGGGTGAGGAGGTGGGTCGCGGGAATCCCCACGGCCCCCAGTTTGTGCAGCGCCAGAATCACCGGCCAGTATTCGGGCCTGCGCTTCAGAATGACCATGACCTTGTCGCCCCGCTGTATGCCCGCCCCTTGCAGGCAGAGCGCGGTCTTGTCCGAAAGCCGCTTCAAGTCAGCGTAAGTGAACTCGGCCGCGGCCCCCTTTTCGTCACGCCACACGAGCGCGCGCTCATCAGGCTGCGCGGCCGCAAGCGTATCCATGACATCGTAGGCAAAGTTGAAGTTCTCCGGTACCTTCACCCTGAAGTTCTGGTAAAAGTCCTCGTAAGAATCAAACTCCAACCGCTCGACATATTTTTCCGCCAAAAGCATTTTTTTCTCCAAATATGAGTGTCTGCGCCCCGCTCACATAACGATAGCGATAAACCGGGCGGGGCTGCCTCCGAGCGCCTTCATCCCGTGGGGCTCGTTCGAGTCGTAGTACACGCAGTCCCCGGGCTCCAACTCCATCTCGTGCCCCCCCACGCTCACCAGAAGCCGGCCCTCGAGGAGGTAATCGAACTCCTGCCCCGGGTGCGTGTTGATTGCGAGGGGCTTGTGTTCCGTGTCCGGGCTTGCCTCGACCAGAAACGGCTCGGCCTTTTTGTTGTGAAAATGATAGGCCAGATTCCAGTAGCCGTACATGGGCCGCCGGCTCACCTCCGGCGCCTCGCGCGCCCGCGTGAGGCAGTAGGTGTTCAGTTTCGAGGCCTTCCCGGTAATCAACGCGGACAGATCGACCTTGAAGCGGGCCGCGATCTCCACCAGCGCCCCCACCGGAAAGTCTTTCCTGCCGGCCTCCCAGTCGTTGTACTCCGCCAGATCGAACCCAAGTTCGCCCGCCAGCGTCTCGGCCGAGATATCCTCGATCTCGCGCAGCACCCGAACCCGTTCGAGTATCTCTTGTACTTCAGTAGACATTCGTGTCTCCTTTCGGAGGATAGTATAGCGGGATTGGGGGGAGGGGGTCAAGGGGACGAGGATAGGGAGTAGGGAGTAGGGAGTAGGGAGTGGGGAGTGGGGAGTAGGGGGGAGAAAAGAGAAATTAGGAACGAGGAACTAGTGTCCTGTCCGAAACGGATTTAGACATTATTACTCGCCCCCTTTTTCCGCTGGATGGAAGTGAGAATCGTGTCTGCCGATTTGGTCCAGCAAAACTTGCGGCCTGACCCGTTC
>JAISTO010000187.1 GCA_031272575.1 Treponema sp.
AGAGGCTTACTCGGAAGGTTCCCCACTCCCCATTCCCCCCCTTTCTTATTCGCGCGATGAACATAGGGCCCCGGCCGTCCGCGGCGTCCGGCAGGATGAGGCTGCCCCACTCGCTCCGCTCTGCCCCTTCGACGGCGAGGGGGTCGGGAGCGAAGGCGCCGCGGTACTTTTTTGCGAGGCGGGAGACCACGTCGTCGTTTTCGGCGGGGTTGAGCGCGCAGGTGGCGTAGACGAGGGAGCCGCCCGCCTTCAGCAGGAGGAAGGCCGAGGACAGGAGGGCCCACTGCCGCGCCGCCAGGGCCCGGGGGCGGGCGGGCGTCCAGCGGGACAGGGCCGCGGGGCTTTGCAGCACATGCCGTTCGCTCGAGCAGGGGGCGTCGAGGAGGATCGCGTCGAAGCGGCCCCGCTCGCTCAAGAGGCCCCCGGCCGCGGCCGCGTCGAAGCCCGCGACCCGCACACGCTCTCGGAGCGCGGGGGCGAGATGCCCGTCCAGTACCGCGCCGAGCCTGCGCCGCCTTTCGCGGGAAAGTTCGTTGGCCACCAGGGTGACGCCCTCTGCCATGCGGGACGCGAGGATGAGGGTTTTACCCCCGGGCGCGGCGCAGGCGTCGAGCACGAGGCCCCCCGCGCCTTCGGGGAGCGGCAGCGCGAGGGCCGCGCGGACCGAGGCCTCGTCCAGAAAGTAGGGCTTGGTAAGGCCCTCGCTCCAGGGGACAGCGCGCGGGGGGGAGCGCAGCGCCGCTTTGAGCGCGTCCCAGCGGGCGCCGTAGAGGCCGCGGTAAAAGGCGTCGAACGCTTCGGGGCCGTGCGGACCCTTCATTCGCCTTGCCCGCGCCTAAAGGCGCTCCGCCAGTTCCGCGATGCGGGCGTTCCGCTTCGCCGCCTCCGCCTCCATTGCGGCGATATCCTCTTCGTGAGCGCCGATCTCGCTCTTCGCCCTGGCGATGTTTTTGCGGAGGCGCTCGAGCGCGGCCCGCTCCGTGTCGATGCCGATCGAGGCCCTCAGTTTGTCAATTTTTGCCTCATCCGCGTTGATTTTCTCGTGCGCGGCCTCGATGCCGGCGAGCGCGGCCTTGTCACCTTTTTTGACAAGCGCATGCTCTTTCGACTCCGGATCCGCCGCGCGCGCGCCGAAGCACTGGTACAGGCTGACCAGTTCCTTTTCGCGGGCGTCGATAGCCTTCTTCGCCTCTTTAATGCGCGAACCGGGCCCCAGGCCCTTGCCGATGTCATCCTCGATCGCCTTTTTGTCCCCGCTCGCCTTGAGAATCTGCTCGCCCGCCGCCGAAACGCGGGCGCGCAGACCCCCGCTCGAGGACGCGGCGGCCGACGCCTCGGCGCCGGCGAGGGGCACGGTTTCCGGCGCGGCAAAGTACGCCTCGCCAGCCGCGCGGTAGACCTTCTCGAGCGCGTTTTGACTGCGCCCCAGCGCCCCCTGCGCCGCAAGCCGCTGCGCCCCCTTGCCAATCTTGACGAAAAAGTTCGCGTCCCTCGCGGACTCGGCAATGTCGTCAATTTTATCCTTCTGGCCGCGTATTTTCGGCAGAAGGCTGTCCAACTGGGCTTTGAAGGGCCTGAGTACCGCGTCGAGTTCGCCCCCCGCGCCGCCGCTTTCGGCAAAGAGCGCCCTGCCGAGCACGGCGTAACTTTCGTCCAGGTCCCGCAGCAGCGCGGCCTTGTCCTTTTCTTTTAAGGTGATGGCCTCGCTGAGCTCCCTGGCGCGCGCCTGCTTTTCTTCGATTTCGGCAATGCGCGCGTTCAAGTCGTCAATCGCTTTTAAGAGCCGCGCGCGCTCCCCTCCCGCGTCCCCGGTGTTGGTTTCGCGCTCCAGCAGCGTCTCCCCCAGCCCGGCCAGCAGCGCAAGCAGCGCCGCCTCGTCTTCCTTTCGCTCTTTTTCAAAGTCCCGAAGGATTTTCTGTTTCTCGTCCATGATTGCTCCCTCATGAGGAGTGTAGCGCAAAGCCGCGGGGAAAGACAAGGGGCCGCTAATACATACGCTCCCTGATCGTCTGTTCCAGCCGCTCTATGCTTGCGATGATGCCCGGGGTGCCGTGCCCGTCGCTGCCGGAATCGCTTCCGCGTAAAATTGCCTTCGCTTTGCGGAGGTCCTCCAGCGCCTCGAGCCCGCGCCCGCCGGTCCAGCGGAGTTTCGCGCGGTCGAGAAACACGAGCGCCGCCTCTCCGGCAGCCCCTGCCGCCCGGTCAAGCAGCGCGGCCTTCGCGGCCTCCCCGGCGGGGCCCCGTTCCCCGGCAAGCAGCGCGGAAAACCGCAGAGCCCGCATATCGTTGGGATCATCCCGCAGCACCTCATCCACGATCGCCTGCGCCTCAGTCCCCTTGCCCTGATCCCGCAGCGTCCTGGCCAGAAACAGCGCGGCCTCCGTCCCCCCGGGCGACAAGCGCCGCGCCCGCGTCAGAGTCTTTACCGCGGCCTCAAGTTTCCCCTCAAAGTACTCTGCCTTCCCCTTGAGCACCAGCGCGGGCACAAAGTCCCCCTTTCCATCCAGCGTATCAATCACATCGACATACCGATGCTCCCCATACGCCTTCGATGCCTCCGCATACAAGCGCAGGGTCTCCTCATCCACCGGCCTCGGGGAACACGCCGCCAGCAGAAACCACAGCAGAAACACCTCTCCAATCGGTTTCATTTTTCTCCTTTCCCTCCCAAGTGCTTTTGATGCGCACTTTTACCCAATATATGGCTTCCCCGTACACTTTTTTTGCACTTTCTCAGAAAAAAGTGAAAAAAATGCATTTTTTGGCAGCCCGCAGCACTTTGAACAATTCGATGAAAATTTCGCGTAAACCTGTCGAGTTGGTTACAAAGTAGGTAACCGAACCAGCAATTCTCAGTGCCTTTGTGAGAGGTAAGATGGAGTCTACTCTGAAAAGTAAACGATTCAAGAATTTAACCGCGAATTAGTAGCAACTTCGTTGCTAACGAATGAACGCGAATTTTTAAGAATTATTCGCGATAATTCGGGCGATATATCGCCACATTAGCGTTCATTCGCGTTTACTTTTTTTATGTTAACTTTTTCGGAGGAGACTCAAATGAGAATTGCCGCAAGCGAAATCGAGGCCTTGCATAGCGCCGGCATATACGCTATACTATCCCCATGAAAATATTGATTATTGGCGGTGCGGGCTACATTGGGAGCCACACCGCGCGGGAATTCCTGGATAGAGGGCACGAAGTTACCGTCTTCGACAACCTCTCGAGCGGGCTGCGGCAAAACCTCTTTGCGGAAGAGGCCTTTGTCTACGGCGACATTATGGACTACCCCGCGCTCCTGCGGGCCGCAAAGGGCGCCGACTGCTTTGTCCACCTTGCCGCGTTCAAGGCGGTCGGCGAATCGATGGTCGCGCCGGAAAAGTATTCGCGCAACAACATCTCCGGCTCCGTCAACATTCTGAACGCGGCCGCGGAGGCGGGCGTCAGGTACCTCATCTTTTCGTCGAGCGCGGCGGTGTTCGGGCAGCCGGAGTATCTTCCCATAGACGAACAGCACCCGGTGCACCCGGAAAGTTACTACGGCTTCACGAAAGCCGAAATCGAGCGGTTCCTCGCGTGGTACGACAAACTGAAGGGCATCCGCTACGGGAGCCTCCGCTACTTCAACGCGGCGGGCTACGACGTGCGGGGCCGCGTCACCGGCCTCGAACAGAACCCCGCCAACCTCATCCCCGTGATCATGGAGACGGCCTGCCGCATACGCCCGGAACTGCAGGTGTTCGGGGATGACTACGACACCCCCGACGGCACGGGCCTGCGCGACTATGTGCACGTCAACGACCTTGCGGCGGCGCACGTTCTCGCGCTCGACTACATCAGCAAGCACGACAAAAGCGTCACCGTCAACCTGGGGAGCGAGGCGGGCTTTTCGGTGCTGGAGGTGCTCGACGCGGCGCGCCGGGTCACCGGCAGGGAAATCCCCGCGAAGGTCGTGGGGCGCAGGCCGGGCGATCCGGCAAAGTTGACTGCCTCCGCGAAACTCGCCCGTGAACTGCTCGGCTGGCAGCCCCATCACTCTGATCTCGAAACCCTTATTTCCACCAGTTGGAATGTGTACAAGGGCTTCGCGCGAGGCGCATAATGAAAATCGAAATGTTCACCTTCTGCGATTTTGCGCAGGAGAACGGCGGCAAACTCACGATAGTGGGTACCTACGATTCGGTTATGGCGAAAAAATTTCCCTGCTTTCACCAGAGCCTCACGGTGGTGATACGGGTGCGCTTCGACCTCTGGGAATTCGGGCAGCATACTTTTATCATCGAGACGAAAGACATGGACGGCAACCCCTGCTTTGAGCCGCTCAGCGGGACCCTCAACGTCGAAAGTATGGGGAACGACACGGCGGTAACCCACCTCGTTTTTTCACTGTACAACCTCCGCTTCAAGAGCGAGGGCGCTATCAACTTTGGTCTTTATATTGATGAAAAAGAGGTGGGCTCGATTCCGCTGTATGTCCGGCATATCCAGCAGCCGCATTAGGAGTTTTTGGTCAACGCAAGGATGAACGCCGCGGCATATCCGAGCGAGAATCCCAAGACGCCCTCGATGCCGATACTGACAACGAGGATGGGACTGAAGACGAGTGCTTTTGCTTCGCGAAAAGGCTCCGGCAGGCGGGAGACGCTTGTTTTGTGCAGCAGGAAAATCAATATGCACAGAAACAATGCGGCAAGAGACCAGAGCATCGCCGCAAAGCCCGATGCGGACATAAAGTAAAGCAGAAAAAGCAGGGTGCGGTTCGTGAACTCGTGAAAAGTTCCCGCGCCGTAGAGTACCAGCGAGACGGCACTCACGAAGCAAAAGAAAGCCGGCGGTATTCCCGCCATAATTGAAAAAAACCGCTTCCGCCTTTCGGGTTTTTTCATGCGCCTCCGTTTACGCGGCTGTTACCGCATCTGGCCGGAGGGAAAGGGAGAGATGCCTTTTTCGATACCGAGGTACTGAATAAGATCAGGATACTTCGAAATGAGTTCACCGTACTCCGTTAGTTCCGCCATGCGAAGACGGGACCGCAGTCTGCTCTCTGCCTCGCGATCCGACGTGTTCGCAAGGGAGCGCCGCTGGCGTTCGAGGTAGTCTGTGTAGATCTGCTTAACCTGCGCGTAAAGGGCAAAGTCGGGAAAGGTGACCGATCGTAAGGCGCAGGAAAAATGCTCGATGCCGGGAAAGGCGCCGGACACATCCGCCGTAATTGACGACAGGTCGCCCTCTTCGAGAAGCGCCCGCATCTTTGCATCGTCCGAGCCGTACGCTTTTACCCGCTGGAAAATGAACGCTTCGATGTCGTCCGCGAGTTTTTTTGTCCACGTGTCGAGACCTTCCTGATCGGAAAAAATGCCCTCTGCCGCGAGTTGCGGTATGCGGTCAATTTTAAGTGAAAAAGAAAAACTGCCCTGTACGCGCCACGCAAAGGTTTCGTTTATGCCCGCGATAACCGCATACGTTTTGCCGGAGGGAAGCGCCCCCTCGGTTGTGAAAGGGCGCGTGAGCCGGGTGGGTTTGTACACTTCGATGCGTACGTTCGTGGGGATAATTTTGAACCAGAGCCAGCGGAAGTCGCCTTCCCGCACGGGCCGCGAATCGACGCCGAAAGTTTTCGAGCGTATGACGCCGACGCTGCCAGGCGGAACCGTGAGTTGTGCCCAGCCTGCAAAAAAAAGCCCTCCCGCAAGGAGTATCAGGATGATCAGCACTCCCGCGAATTTTTTATTTTTTTTCATTTTCTTTGAGTGTAGCATACCGGTCGCTCCTTGTCAATCACTCCCACTCAATCGTCGCCGGAGGCTTGCTCGACACATCGTACACCACGCGGCCAACCGCAGGCACCGCGTTGGTAATTAAGGTGGATATTTCGAGCAGGTCGCGCGGCGCGAAGGGGTACACGTCCGCCGTCATGCCGTCCGCGCTCGTAATCGCGCGGAGGGCCAGGACCCAGCCGTAGCGCCGCTCGTCCCCGGCAACGCCCACGGAGCGGACGGGGAGCAGCACCGCGAAGGCCTGCCAGATCTCGTCGTAGAGGCGCTTCCCGCTGGGGCCGCGGCGTTTTTTCAACTCGCCGATAAAGAGCGCGTCCGCCTCGCGGAGCACCTCGCACTTTTCCCGCGTCACCTCCCCGAGTATACGCACCGCAAGCCCCGGCCCGGGGAAGGGGTGCCGGCGCAGCACCTCCGCGTCCACCCCGAGGATTTTCCCAAGCGCACGCACCTCATCCTTGTAGAGGCGCTCGAGCGGCTCGATGATGCGCCCGGCCTTGCGCTTCGCGTCCACGAGCGGGCTCCCCACGTTATGGTGGCTCTTTATGACGTGCGCCTTCTTGCCGACCCCCTTGCCGCTCTCGATGAGGTCCGTGTAGAGGGTCCCCTGCGCAAGGAAGTACGTGTCCGGCAGGCCGAGCCGGGCGACCTCGCGCTCCTGGATACGGATGAAGAGATCGCCTATGACCTTGCGCTTGGCCTCCGGGTCCTCGAGCCCGGCAAGCGCGGCAAGGAACTCGTCCCCGCACATGACGATATGGAGGTTTTTGGCGCCCAGTTTTTCGAGGGTAAGGGTGACCTGCGCGGTTTCGTCTTTGCGCATAAGGCCGGTGTCCATGTAGCAGAGGTGCACCTGCTCAGGAGGCAGGGCCGCGAGCAGGAGCGCCGCCGCCACCGTGGAATCCACCCCGCCCGAAATGAGGAGCAGCACCGGCGTGCCCGACACCCGGCGGCGCAGTTCCCCTCGTATCTGCGCCACATACGCCTCCATGCTCCAGCCTTTCTTGCAGCCGCACACCCCGAAGACGAAGCCCGCAAGGATATCCATGCCCCGCTCGCAGTGCGTCACCTCCGGGTGAAACTGCACCCCGAACCAGGGCTTGCTCTCGTGCGCCGCCACCGCCGGATACCCCGTCTCGCTCGTCCCCATCTGCGCGAAGCCCGGCGCCAGGCGCACCAGCGTATCCCCATGGCTCATCCAGGCGGTGAAGGTGCCGGGGACTTGGGGGAGGGTGGCGCTCTGCGCCCCAAACCCCTCCATGAAGCGGCGGCCTGGCTCGCTCAGGCGGGAGGCGTCCCCTTCGATGGTGATTTTTTTTGCGCCGTACTCCCGCAGGGGGAGAGGCTCGACGAGGCCGCCGTTGTCGACCGTCATGCGCTGGAGGCCGTAGCAGATGCCGAGCAGGGGGAGGCCGCACTCGTAGACGAAGCGGTCGGGGACCGAGCCCCGCCCGGTGTAGACCGACTCCGGGGAGCCGGACAGGACTATGCCCTTCACGCCGCGGAATACCGCGCCCGCGCGAAAGGCCTCGTCGAACACCGTGTCCCCGGGGACCACCTCGGAGTAGACGCCCAGTTCACGGATGCGGCGGCCTATCAGCGCGGTGGTCTGGCTGCCGAAGTCGAGAACGAGGATAGTGTCCATCAGGGGAGCACCCGTATCGTTTTAAAGTGACGAGACAGGAAATACTCCTTTTGCCAGTTGCCGTCCCCCCGTTTACCCAACTCGTACAGGACGACGCCGGTCGGGCTGCCCTTGAGTACCGCCTGCCCGCCGGCCACGGAGATGGCGTGAATAACCTGCGAACCGCGCAGTTCCCCGCTCTCGCTTTTTTGGTACAGGATGCCCACATGATCGATCTTCGTGCTCCCTATGGGGTTGACGAAGATGAGGATGTCCCCCGGCCTGGCGTCCTTAAAGGTGATGGTCTCGCCCACCGAGGCAAAGGCCGCGCTCGAGGAAGGCAGGTTCTGCCCGACCGCCTGCTTGAACACATAGCCCGCAAACGCGGAGCAATCGAAGGACGCGGGCGCGCTCGCGGGAGACCTGTAGGGCTTCCCGATATGTTTCAGCGCCTCGTCAAGCACCGCCTGCCGCTCCGCCGACTGTTTCTGCGCCGCCCCCCCTGACGCCGGCGTCGCCGCCGTTGCCGCTGCCGCGCCGCCGCCCGCCGCCCGCGCCGCGGGCGCTCCGGCGCCGCCAATTAGCCCCGCCGCGGCCAGCAAGCACGCGAGATACATCACCTTAACTACACGCTTATAGTTCCTCCTTGGAGTTTGCAGGAGCAGGCGTCGCCGCCGCACGGTACTCCCTGGTGAAGATGTTAGCATGAAGCGGGGGGGGGAGTCAAGGGGGCCCTGGCGGGCTTCAGCAATTTTACATTTACGCATCAGATTTAAGAAAAAAGTATCGGTCAAATTTAGATCGATAGTCGTTCGGGCTAATAAAACCACCACAAAGTCGCACGAAGGAGGGGAAAAGGATCATTCGATCTTGCAAGTCGTCAAAATTCTCTCATCTTCCATATCACTCAAATCCCTTTGTGCGCCTTCTGCGCCTTTGTGGTGAAATTTGACGGCTCTCTGTGCCTCTGTGAGAGGCTAAATGTAAAATTGCTGGGCGGGCTTCCCTATCCGTCCCTTTGTGCGTATACTGAAACCATGGATGTTTCACTCGAGATAGTACCCCGCAGCGAAGAGGCCCTGCGGGAGGGCGCGGCAGTGGGGGCGGCGTACCCCGCGATTACCTGCATCAACATACCCGATCTGCTGCGCTTTCCGCTCAGGTCGTGGGAGGCCTGCGGCCTTGTTGACGGCCGGGGCCGGGACCTGATCCCGCACCTGCGGGCCAGGGCCTTTGACCCGGCGGCGCCCTTCCCGCTGAAGGCTCTCTTCGAGAAGGCCGGCATTCGCAAGGCGCTCGTGATAGCGGGTGACCCCCTGGCGGGCGAGGCCGCCTCTGACGGCTCGCCTTCCATCAATTTTATCAAAAAACTCAAAACCGAAATGCCCGCGCTCGAACTCTACGCGGCCTTCGATCCCTACCGGACGAATATCCGCTTCGAACTCGATTACCTCGCGGCCAAAGAGGAGGCCGGCGCGGCCGGCTTTATGAGCCAGCCTTTTTTCGACCTGCGGCTCCTGGAAATTTACGCGGAGTATCTGGAAGGCAAGCGCGTTTTCTGGGGCATCGCGCCGGTGCTGAACGCGGCAAACCGCGCCTACTGGGAGTCCCGCAACCGCGCGATCTTCCCCCGCTCGTTCCGCACCGACCTTGCCTGGAATGTGGATTTCGGCCGCGAGGTGCTGGCCTTCTGCGCGGCGCATAACTTCAACCTGTACCTTATGCCGATCAAGGTGGACCTCAGTGCCTATCTGGACGGGCTCTTCGGTGGAGCGCAAGATGACGGCCGCGCGGCGGCGGCGCCTGCCTAAATAAAGTACTCCGGCCGTCTGGCGCTCGTGAAGCGCGAGAGGAAGCGGCGGGTTCGTTCTTCGCGGGGGCTGCCGAAGACCTGGCGGGGTTCCCCCTGCTCGACGATTTCGCCGCCTTCGATGAAGACCGCCCGGGTCGCCGCGTCGTAGGCGAACTCCATCTCGTGGGTCACCACGATCATGGTCACGCCGGATTTTGCCACGCTGCGCATAAGGCTGAGTATCTCCCCGACTTTTTCCGGGTCCAGCGCGGAGGTGGGTTCGTCAAACAGGATCAGTTCCGGGTTCACGGCCAGAGCCCGCGCGATACCTACCCGCTGCTGCTGTCCCCCGGATAGTTGCCAGGGACGCGCCTCGAGGCGATCCGCCATGCCTACCTGCCGCAGCGCCTCCACGGCCCGTTCCACGGCCTCCGCCCGGGGGACACTCCGCGCGGTGATAAGCCCCTCGGTGACATTTTCCAGGGCCGTCAGGTTCAGGAAGAGGTTGTAGTGTTGAAACACCATCGCGGTCTTGCGGCGGAGCGACAGCACCTGCGCCTTCGACGCATGCCGGAGGTCGACGGTTTCGTCCCCGATGCGGAGCGTACCCGCGTCGGCGCGTTCCAGCACGTTGAGGCAGCGGAGGAAGGTCGTCTTGCCGGACCCGCTCGGCCCGAAGAGCACCGCTGTTTCACCCCGCGCCACGGACAGGCCGACACCGCGGAGCACCTCCCGTTTCCCGAAGGCCTTCCTCACGCCCCGCGCCTCGACGAGCGGCGCGCCGGCCGCGTCCGCGGGGTTATGTTCACTGCTCATGGGGTCTCCTTTTGGCGGGCGAAGCGGCTTTCCATCCACCGGAAAGCCCGCTCTATCGTGAAACACAGCGCCCAGTAAATCAGGGCCGCCGCGGCATAGGCTTCCAAAAACCGGTAACTGCCGGCGGCGGCGATCACCGCGCCGTTCATAACATCGATGACGCCCACCAGTGACGCGATAGCCGCGGCCTTCACCAGCATCACGAGGATGTTGCAGATGATCGGCAGGGACACGGGCAGCGCCTGGGGCAGCACAATCCGCATAAGGGTCTGGGCGGGGCTCAGGCCCATCGCGTACGCCGCGTCAAACTGCCCCCGCGCGACCGACTCCAGCGCCCCCCGGAACGCCTCGGAAAGTCCCACCGCCGCGTAGATCGAGAGGCTCGCCGCCGCTATCCACAGTTTGTCCGTCTGCCGGAACGTGAAGGGCAGGCCCAGCGCCCGCATCAGGGGGTCGAAGTTGAGCGCGCAGAACAGGTAAAACACCATCAGGATCAGCAGCACCGGAATGCCCTTCACCACCGTGACGAGCCAGCGGCACAGACGCCCCAGGACGCGCACCCGAAAAAAGCGCGCCAGCGCGATCAGCAGGCCGGGCACAAGCGCGATGAGCAGCGGAATTAACGCCGCGGCCAGAGTGACCGGAATCTGCGCGGCCCCGGCCCGCAGTGCCGTCAACAAAAAAGAAAAACTGAAGTTCATACGCCCCCCCGGTATTCCGGGCCCCTGGCGGTCCGCGCCTCGATAACGCCGAAGACCTTCTCCAGCGCCGCCGACAGAATCACAAAGAGCAGCGCCGCGGCGACATAGCCTTCCAGCACACGGGCGCGCAGACTGCTCAGCGCCCGCACCCGTCCGATCACGTCCGTCACCCCAAGCATGAACGCCAGGGACGTGTCCTGTAGCAGCCCGACTATGCCGGTCCCCAGACTCGGCACGGCAACCGGTATGGCCTGGGGGATCAGTATGCGCCGGTAGGCCTGCGTCTTGCTCAGGCCCGACGCAAAGGCCGCGTCCCGCTGGGAGGCCGGCACGCTCTGAATCGCGGAGCGCATAATTTCCGAAAAATACGCGCCCGTGCTGATCCCATACGTAATATACAGAAAGATGATTTTATCCCACCGCGTAATGTTGACGCCGATCTTCAGCAGCAGGAAGGGAAGGCCGTAGTATACGAGGAACATCTGCACGATAACCGGCGTCCCCCGGATAAAGGACACGAGAATGCGGGCCAGGCTCTTCGCCGCCGGAATGTTTTCAACCTGGACAAAGGCGAGCACCAGCCCCAGCGCCAGCCCGGCGGCCGTGGAGACGCCCAGTATCCCCAGGGTGACCGGCAGCGCGGTCACTATACGGGAGAGAAAAAACAAAAAGGTATCCCACTCAAAAAAGTTTCGCACCGTTACTCCTTGCATAAACATAGTATTCCTATCGATTTTATAGGATATGCTAGTATAGCATGCTGAAACAAGTTTGTCAATCATCTGGGGAGTGGGGAATGGGGAGTGGGGAGTGGGGGGCGCGATTTCCGCATAAAAAAACGCCCCGCGGAAAACCGCGGGGCGCCCTCCTTTTTAGCGCAGGCCGTGCTGCGTCGAAAGGCTGCTTAGCCTATGGCCTGCGAGCCGGTTTCGCCGGTGCGTATGCGGATGGTTTCTTCGACCGGCAGGACGAAAATCTTGCCGTCGCCGATTTCGCCGGTGCGCGCGCCCTTGATGATCGCGTCCACCGTGGGCTTCAGGAAATTGTCGTTCACGGCAATTTCGAGGCGCACCTTTTTCAGCAAGTTCACTTCCGTTTCAACACCGCGGAAGTGCTCGGTGTAGCCTTTCTGCTGGCCGCAGCCGAGCGCGTTCGTTACGGAGACTTTGTACACCTGCGCCTTGTACAATTCTTCCTTGACATCGTTCAGCATATGCGGCTGAATGTAGGCAATCACTAACTTCATCTTACACCCCCTTACATATTGCTGAAAATCTGGAAACCCGCGTAGGCTTCAGATTTATGCTCTGACAGGTCGAGGCCCATCAGTTCCTCTTTCTTGCTCACGCGGAGGCCGAAAATCAACTTGATGACAAGGAAGAGGATAAGGCTTGTCGCCGCGGCCCAGGCCCCTACGGACACGATGCCGAGCGCCTGGATACCCAGTTGATGCCACCCGGAGAGTTCCGGCGTACTGTGCAGGATGCCGACTACCCCGTCGCCCGGGGCGTTGCCCCAGATGCCGACCGCGAGGGTCCCGAAGATACCGCACACGCAGTGTACGGACACCGCGCCCACCGGATCGTCCACCTTCAGCACCTTGTCGATGAACTCGACCGAGAGCACCACGAGGACGCCGCCGATAAGCCCGATGACGATGGCCGCGCCCGGAGACACGACCGCGCAGGGCGCGGTGATCGCCACGAGCCCCGCGAGGAGTCCGTTCAGCGTCATGGAGCAGTCAGGCTTCTTGAACCAGATCCACGAGAAGATCAGCGCCGCCGCCGCGCCCGCCGCCGCCGCCAGCGTCGTCGTTACCGACACGCGCGCGATGTTGAGCCCGCTCCAGATGCCGCCTTCGCCAACGGTCGCCAGACCGGTCGAGGCCGCGTTGAAGCCGAACCACCCGAAGAAGAGCAGGAGTACGCCGAGGGCCGCGTAGGGAATGTTGTGCCCCGCGAACGCCTTTACCGTTACCTTGCCGTCCGGCCCCTTCAGGTACTTGCCGATCCGCGGCCCGAGCACGATAGCGCCCATAAGCGCGGCCCAGCCGCCGACCGAGTGGACCACCGTCGAGCCCGCGAAGTCGTGGAAGCCGAGGTTGTCGAGCCAGCCGTGGCCCCAGACCCAGTGCCC
>JAISTO010000211.1 GCA_031272575.1 Treponema sp.
TGGGGGGGGTAGGGGGGGGTATCCAAGTCCCCCTCCCCCCCCTCTTCGCCGACCGCATCAGCAGCGCCGGCGGCGGCAACACCTACGACCTTTGCTCCCCGGACGCCCCCCCCCTCCGCGTCACTGATCACCTGCCGGGGGCCTTCAACGTCGAGAACACCCTGGGGGCGCTCCTCTGCGTGTCCAAACTCCTCGACACGCCGGCCGCGGCACTCGCCCCGTACATCCCCCGCCTCCGCCCGGTCCGCGGCCGCATGACGGCGATAGAGCGCGGCCAGCCCTTCGAGGTCATCGTGGATTACGCGCATACCCCCGCGTCCTTCGAACTGCTCTTCCCGCCCCTCCGCGGCCGGCTCCGCGCCGCGGGCAAAGGGGGCCGCCTCATCGCCCTCTTCGGCTCAGCGGGCGAGCGGGACACGCAGAAGCGCCCCCAGCAGGGCCGCATCGCCAGCCGCTATGCCGATATCATCATCCTCACGGACGAGGACCCCCGCGGCGAAGTCCCCGAGACCATCCTCGAGGACATCGCCCGCGGCATTAACGGCAAGACCCGCGGCGAGGACCTCTTCCTCATCCCCGATCGCCCCGCTGCCATACGCCGCGCCTGCTCCCTCGCCCGCCCCGGCGACATCGTCCTCCTCCTCGGCAAGGGCCACGAGAACTCGATCATCTACGCGGATCACGTCATGCCCTACGACGAGATAGCCGAAGCCGAGCGGGCTTTGGGGGGGGATACCAAGGCAACGTATGAACACGAATTTTAAGAAGCGCGTACGATATTATTCGCGATAATTCGGGCGGATATATCGCCTAATTCGCGTTCATTAGCGTTTACTTACTTAATTGCTGACTTTTCGGCGGGGCTTCAAACTTTTTTCACTTCTTTGTGTCCGCGCGTTCAAACGCGCGAAATGTAAAATCGCTGGGTGAATAAATTTTCCCCTTGACTTTTTTCCGAAAATCTCTTATACTTAAGATTAAAGAGGGTAAATTTGTCCCTTTCGAGGCGGCGGTTGCCATTTACGCAGGCCTCCCCGGCAAAGTCTAAGGAGATGTTGGCTATGTATACGCGATCTTTTAATCTTTCCGCGTCTGCGAGCTCGAAGGAGCGGCATTCCAGCGGCAGGGCGGCGCGAATCGAGCGGCCCTCCTCATGCAGCGCAAGAAGGGTCTTTTTCTTATGCGCCGCGCATCTTTGCGCAGGGGTTTTGGCGCTCGTCTGCTGTCAATACGGCCCGCTTACCGGCATACTAAACGAAACGAGTTCGCCTTCTTCTGTGGTGAACCTCTTCTCCCTGGACGATGCAGTAACCGCGCCGGTTACCGGCGCGGTCCCGGTCTTTACGCCGATTGACACGGCTCAGTACGAGGGAACCGTGGAGTGGCAGGCTACCACCGGCGATCCCTTCACCGGAAGCGCTTTCGCGGCATCCACGGTTTACAAGGCCGTTGTCACCCTTTATGCCAAGGCGGGCTACACCTTCACGGGTGTGGCGGCGAATAGTTTCGCCTACGCGGACGTGATTACGATAACCAACCCTCTGAACAGCGGAATCGTCACCATCGTATTCCAACCGACGGAACCGCCTGCGGAAGCCCCAAAAGACACGGTGAACCTCTTCTCCCTGGACGATGCAGTAACCGCACCGGTTACCGGCGCGGCTCCGGTCTCTACGGCGATTGACACGGCCCAGTACGAGGGAACCGTGGAGTGGCAGACATACGCCGGCGATCCCTTCACCGGAAGCGCTTTCATAGCATTCACGATTTACAGGGCCGTTGTCACCCTTTATGCCAAGGCCGGCTACACCTTCACGGGTGTGGCGGCGGACAGTTTCACCTGCACCGGCGCATCGGTTACGAACGATGCGGACAGCGGCGTCGTCATCATTACCTTCCCGGCAACAACGGCGGCGCCGGTAAGCCTCTCCTCCCTGGACGGTAAAGTAACCGCGCCGGTTACCGGCGCGGCCCCGGTCTCTACGGCGATTGACACGGCCCAGTACTGGGGAACCGTGGATTGGCAGACTTCCACCGGCGAGTCCTTCACCGGAGATTTCGCGGCATCTACGATCTACAAGGCCCGTGTCATTCTTTATGCCAAGGCCAGCTACACCTTCACAGGTATGGCGGACAGTTTCACCTGCACAGGCACGGTATCGGTATCGGTTACGAACTATGCGAGCTATGTTGTCATCATTATTACCTTCCCGGTAACGGATTCGCTGTTTTATCAGGTGATCTACGATGCCAACGGGGGCGCAGGCGCTCCTCCCGCGATACAGATGGTGATGCCCGGGCAGAGCGTCACTCTCGCGAACGGGGACGGGCTGTCGAAAACCGAATACATCTTTTCCGGGTGGAACACCCGTGCGGACGGCGGAGGAGTGACTTATCCGGCGGGAGCGGTCTTTACCCCCACGGAGCGCACCACATACTTCTACGCCAGGTGGGCGAACATTACCGGTGTTGAGTCCGCCGCGTTCAGTTCGGCGGCGGGCAGCAATCAACTGACCGTCACCCTGACGGGCGGGACCTTCGCGGCCTCCCCCTCGCTTGGGCAGTTCGTCATTAGCACGTTGGGGAGCGGCGGTTTTGCCAGCCTCGCGGGTGGGACGCTGGTCAGGGACAGCGACGTCCAGGTGACGATAAGCGGTCTGCAGGCGGTAACCAGCGCCGGCAGCGGCCAGAAACTCACCGTGGCGGCGGCGGCGCAGGCAACCCAGGCAACAGCCGTGACCGTGACCGCTTCTCTATTTGAGCAAATCACCGACATGGAGTCCGCCGCGTTCAGTTCGGCGGCGGGCAACAATCAACTGACCATCACCCTGACGGGCGGGACCTTCGCGGCCCCCCTCTCGCTTGGGCAGTTCGTCATTACCCCGTTGGGGAGCGGCGGTTTTGCCAGCCTCGCGGGCGGGACGCTGATCAGGAACAGCGACGTCCAGGTGACGATAAGCGGTCTGCCGGCGGTAACCAGCGCCGGTAGCGGCCAGAAACTCACCGTGGCGGCGGCGGCGCAGGCAACCAGGGCAACAGCCGTGACCGTAACCGCGTCAACGGCGGGCGGCGGGGATGTCCCCATCACCGACATGGAGTCCGCCGCGTTCAGTTCGGCGGAGGGCAACAATCAACTGACCGTCACCCTGACGGGCGGGACCTTCGCGGCCCCCCTCTCGCTTGAGCAGCAGTTCATCATTACCACGTTGGGGAGCGGCGGTTTTGCCAGCCTCGCGGGCGGGACGCTGGTCAGGGACAGCGACGTCCAGGTGACGATAAGCGGTCTGCCGGCGGTAACCAGCGCCGGCAGCGGCCAGAAACTCACCGTGACGGCAACGGCGCAGGCAACCCAGGCAACAGCCGTGACCGTGGCCGCGTCAACGGCGAACTAATACACCCCACTCCCCAACCGTGTGGGCCGCGCATATTGCCGCGCCGAGGGCGTCCGCCGCGTGGTCGGGGCGGGGGGGCTCGGAAAGGCCGAGGAGGAAGCGGAGCATTTCCTGCACCTGGTGCTTTTCCGCGCCGCTCTCGCCCGCGACGGCCTTTTTTATCGCGTTGGGGCTGAACTCCCGCAGAGGCACCCCCCGCAGCGCGATGGTGACCCGCAGCACCCCCCGCGCCTCGGCCACCGCGATCGCGCTTGAGACATTTTTTCCAAAATAGAGGGTTTCGATCGCGGCTTCGCTCGGCTTGAAGCGCCGCAGCACCGTGTCGAACTCCGTGTGAATGCGGAGCAGGCGCTCGTCCCGCGGAAGCCCCGCCGCGGTCTCGATGCAGCCGTGCGCCAGGTAGCGGAGGCGCGAGTCCGCGTACTCCACGAGGCCCCAGCCGGTGGACGCAAGCCCCGGATCCACCCCCATGATGCGGCGCGCGGCCATGTTAGCCCGTTACGGCCTGCATCGCGGCGCGCAGAGCGGCCTCGTGCGCGGGGTCGAGGGGCCCCAGGGGGAGCCGGCAGGGCCCGGCCGGAAGCCCGGCCCAGAGCAGCGCCTGCTTTATGGGGACCGGATTCGTCTCGATGAAGGCGGCCCTGAAAAAGGGCAGCAGTTCGTAGTGGAGGCGGCGCCCTTCCTCGAAGTTCCCGGCGCGGCAGGCCCGTACCAGAGCCGCCACCTTTTTGGGGTAGAGGTTGGACACGACCGAGACGACCCCGTCCCCCCCCAGGCTCATAAAGGGGAGGGTAAGGGCGTCGTCCCCGGAGAGCACCGTGAACGCGCGGCCCTCCCGCCGCAGGGGCTCGGCCACCTGGCAGAGCATATCCTGCATCTGGGTAATATCCCCGGAAGCCTCCTTGATGCCGGCGATGCCGGGTATCCCGGCAATCTTTTGCATCAGATGGCAGGGGATGTTCCGCCCCGTGCGCGAGCCTATGTTGTACACGATGATGGGGATACCCACCCGCGCGGCCTCGGAAAAGTGCGCGAGGAGCCCTGAGTCGTTGGGCTTGTTGTAGTAGGGGGTGACGACCAGGGCCGCGTCCGCGCCGAGGGCCTTGGCCCGCTCGACATAGCGCTTCATGTGGGCCGTGTCGTTGGAGCCCGCGCCCACCACCACGGGCGCCGCGCCCCCGGCCGTCCGCACCGCAATGCGGATGAGGCGCTCTTCCTCGTCGTCCGAGAGGGTCGGGTTTTCCCCCGAGGTGCCCAGCGGCACGAGGCCGTCTATCCCCTCTTCAAGTTGAAAGGTGACGAGGCGCTCGAAGCCGTCATAATCCACATCCCCGTTATCCTTCATGGGGGTGATAAGGGCCGTGCAGGCCCCTGTTAAACACTGCATACCTGCTCCTTAGGGCTATCGAATTATTCAAAGTGCTACCGGCTGCCAGTGTAGCGGGTTCGGGGACTTTTGGCAAGAGGGAGGGCGCGCGGGCGGCAATTTTCATTCCTGTCTGAGTCCCCCCCTTGCCTTTTCCCCCTCAATATGGTAGGGTATCTCTACATTGAAAACCTACACTTTTCCGCGGGGCGGGGTCGCCTTCGAGGACAGTGCCGTGCCTCCCAGGGGGGCGAGCGTCACGGCGTTTCTCCCCGCGCTGTCAGTCCTGCCCCTGGTTCAGCATACCGGGCCGAAGGCCAGGGCCGTCGTTTCCCCTGGCGAGGCGGTCTTCGAGGGTATGCTCGTGGGGAAGGGGCAGGGCCAGGGCTCGGCCAATGTGCATGCGGCGGTGCCCGGCCGGGTGCTGCGCACCGTCACCTGGAATATGCCGGGAGGGCGGGTCAACGAGGCCCTCGTTATCCGCATGGAGGGGGCCTTCGACCGGCTCGGCAAGCGGGAGGATGACCACACCTGGAAGTACCTGTCCCCCTTCGAGATACAGCGCCTCATAGGGGAGGCCGGCATAGTCGAAATGGAGGGAAGCGGCCATCCGGTACCGGATATGCTGCGGGCGCTCACGAAGGAAAAGCGGCCGCTCACCCTGGTGGCGCGCTGCGTCTTCGACGACCCCTGGCTCGCGGCGGATTACGCGCTCTGCAGGGAGCGTCTCGACGCGGTGGCCGAGGGCGCCGCGATACTGGCCCGCGCGTCCGGCGCCGCGCGCGTCACGGCCGCGATCTCGCGCCGCGAGAAGGCGCTGAGCAAGGCACTTCTGGAAGCGCTCAAGGGCTGGGAACTCAAGGCGTCGTGCGTCATCACCGGCAACCGCTACCCGCAGCGGAACCGGCGCGAACTGGAAATCGCGCTGCGGAGCGCGGAGAAAGGCAAAAAGGACCAAACCGGTACCTTTTTCATCCTGGGGCCTGCCACGCTGGCGGCCGTGCGGGACGCGGTGAGGCTCCGCCGCCCGATACTGGACCGCTATGTGGCGGTGGGGGGCTCCGCGGTAAAAACGCCGCAGGTCCTCCGCGTCCGCATAGGCACCCGCATAGGGGACGTCTTTGCCGAGTGCGGGGGGTTTGTCGGCAAGCCCCGCCTGATCGCGCAGGGTTCCCCGCTCAAAGGCCGCCGCGTCCTCGACATGGACGAGCCGGTCACCAAGACCTGCTATGCGGTCTACGCGCTCCTCGAGGGCCGGGAGCGGGGCGCGGGGGCCGTGTCCTGCATCGGCTGCGGCGAGTGCAGGGCCGTCTGCCCGGTGGGGCTTGACCCGGCGGGCCTCTTCAAGCGCTTTCAGACCCGCGCCTTTCTCGAAAGCGAGGGCTGGCTAAGGCGCGCGGCGGAATGTCATGGCTGCGGCTGCTGCGAGGCGGTGTGCCCCTCCCGCCTGCCGCTGATGCAGTCAATCATCAATTTAGGAAAAAATGATGACTGAATACCCTACGGTCGAACAGCCCCAGGTACGGCTTGGGCTGTCGAGCCCCGCGCGTATGCGGCTCATAAGCATCGCCTGCGGCCTGGCGGTGCTCCAATCGGCGCTCTCGGATAAGGGCGCGTCCCTCTTCGTCGCGCTGGCCGCGGCCGCCGGGGCCCTGGCCGCGGAGAGCCTCATCCTGTACAAGCGGGGCCGCATCCGCGAACTGGGCGATTGCAGCGCGCTGGCCGCCGCCCTCGTGCTGAGCATACTCCTGCCGAACCGGCTCCCCCCCCTCTGCGCATTCCTCGGGGCGGTCTTTGCCGTCGCGGTGGTGAAGCACACGGCAGGCGGCCTGGGCGCCAACTGGATGAACCCCGCGCTTGGGGGCTGGCTCTTCATCAGGGTCTCGTGGCCTGCCCTCTTCGACCAGGCGCTGGAGGGAGCGGCACTGGGGCTGGTCCCGCGGGAGGCCGCCGCGAGCCTGGCGGAGGGCCCTGTCCGGGACTTCCTGAACACGCGCCTCTTTTCGTTTTTCGGCGCGGCAATTCCCTCCGGGTACCTCGGCCTCTTCTGCTCCCCGGCCCCCGGCCTGATCGCGGACCGCGGTCTTCTGGGGCTCCTCGCGGGGACGCTCATCCTGTGCACGGCCCGCGTCGGCAGGCGCTGGGTGCCGCTTCTCTTCCTGCTCTGCTATACGGTGCTCGTCCGGCTCTGGGGCGGCCCGGCCGCGGGGCAGGGTGATATGCTCACCGCCCTCCTCAGCGGGGGGACGCTTGCCGTCGCCTTCATCGTGATCGCGGATCCGGCCAGCGGCGCCAAGTCCGCATGGGGCTGCGTCGCGGCAGCGGCGGCATGCGGGGCGCTCGCGTTCGTCATCCGGTACCCGGGGGGAAACCCCTGGGGAGGCGTCTATGCGGCCGCCCTGCTGAACGCGCTGATTCCCCTCATAAGGCAGGTTGAAAACGCGCTCCTCTACGACCGCCCCGCGGCCCCCGCGGGAAACTCTTAGGGGGCAAGGAGTAAACATGATGAAAACCATACAGACCAGCCCGGCGCGGAAAGCGCGGCCGGCGCGCAAAGCGAAAAAAACATATACCTTCGAGGATGTCTGGGCCGCATTGATGGAAGACCGCGCCCAGTTGCGCGCCGCGGAACGCGAACGGCGCCGTACCACGGAAGAGCAGCGCCATGTCATGGAAGAACTGCGCCATGCCATGGAAGAGCAGCGCCGGGCCATGGAAGAGCAACACCGGGCCGCGGAAGAACAACGCCGGGCCGCGGAAGAGCAGCGCCGGACCGCGGAAGAGCAGCGCCGGGCCGCGGAAGAACAACGTCGGGCCGAGGAAGAACGGCGTCAGGCCGAGGAAGAGCGGCGCCAGACCGAGGAAGAACGGCGCCAGGCCGAGGAAGAACGGCGCCAGGCTGCGGCGGAAGAGCGGCGCCGGGCCGCGGAAGAGCGGCGCCAGGCTATGGCAGAAGAGCGGCACCGAGCCATGGAAGAACGGCGCCAGACCGAGGAAGAGCGGCGCCGGGCCGCGGAAGAGCGGCGCCGGGCCGCGGAAGAACGGCGCCAGGCTATGGCGGAAGAGCGGCTGAAAGCACGGGAGGCGGCCCACGAAAAGTGGCGGAAGGAGCGGGAACTTGCTCAAGCGAAACTGGATGCCCAGTTCGCGAAAACCGACGCACAGGTCGAAAGAACTTCCGCGAGAGTGGACGAATTGACCAAAAACATCTGGGGGGTGAACAATTCACTGGGCCTTTGGGCCGAGGAGATGGTCGCCCCGCAACTGTGGGAAAAATTCCGCGTATTCGGTTACGATTTCGGCCAGACCTGCCGGCGGGTAAAGTTCTGCGAAGATCACCAAGAGGTGGCGGAATGTGACATCCTGCTGATAAACGGCGACTATATCATGCCGGTAGAGGCGAAGTCCAAGTTGACCATAAGTGACATTGACGAGCACATCGCGCGTATCAAAGCGATCCGCGCTTATATGGACAAACGCGGCGACAAACGGATCATCGTCGGGGCCGTTGCCGGGGCTATCGTCTCGGATGGGGCGCGCAACTACGCGCAAAAGCATGGGCTTTACGTTCTGGTGCAGTCCGGCGACTCGGTAGAGGTGGCCAAGGCCTCCGCGGAATTTAAAGCGCGGAAATGGCGAGGGAGCGAATGCAATGAAGCGGCTAATGCGGCAGAAGACTGAACATCAGCAAGCGCACGTCAGTGCGCCCAACAGTGCGCCGCACGACAGCGCGCCGCGGCTCTCCCCCGCGCTGAAGGACGCGGGGGTATTTCTTGCCTGGATAGCGGGCATACTCCTTGCCGGCGGGCTTGCCTGGGGCCTCACGCGGCAGGCGCGGAGCGCCGCGATGCTGCAGGCGCTGAATCGCGCCCTTGCGGAAAGCGGCGCGGAGCTGGGGGCAAAGCCCCTGGCCGCGCCCTTAAGGAGCCCCCTTGCCGGCTATTGGTACCAGGCCGGCGGCGACGGAGGCCTTATCTACGTGTTCAGCATGGCAGGCGAAGGCGCCTGCTTTTCTTGCGCGGCCCTGCTGGACCAGTCGTACACGGTACGGCGCCTTGTCCCGCTCGGGCCGCAGGGGAAGGAGGCGCTCGAGCGCCTGCCCGCGGGGCTGGTCAAACTGTACACGCGCCGCATAGAAGCAGGCTTAAGGGAACATTTATGAAAAAACAAAGAGAAAAAATACCCGTTTCTTCGAATCAAATGCCCTCCGGGGCTCAGCGCGGCATCCTCTCGACACTGGCGGGCGCCGGCCTTATCGTCATGGCTTCGAGCCGCACGGCCTTTGCGCTCGTCACCTTCGGGGCCCTCCTCTGGGTCTACGGCCTCAGCGCGCTCGTGATCGTTTTTTGCCGGCCTTTCCTGCCGCAAAGGGGGCGGCAGGTCATCATCCTGTTCCTGCCGGCCTTTCTGGGGAGCCTCTACCTCCTCCTCCTCGCGTTTCTCAACCCGCTCCTCGCGCTCGATTGCGGCCTCCTCATCCTGCTGACGGCCCCCTGCTTCGCGGCCTCCGGGCTCGGCAGCGGCGAGGGGGCGCATACCATCGCCGGGCTGCGCTCCGCGCTCCGGGAGGCCGCGGCGCTCGGCGCGCTCACCGCGGCATTCTCACTCGTGCGGGAGCCGCTCGGCAGCGGGAGCCTCTCGCTGCCCGGAGGCCCGCGGGGCCTGCTGCTGCGGAACCTTGGCGGGGGGCGCTTTATTCCCATGCGGATACTGGCCGTCTCTTCAGGCTGCCTTATCCTGGCGGGTTTCGCGCTCGCCATGTACCGTGGTTTCCGCCGCCGCGGGAACCGCGAGGAGGCCCTTCCATGAACACCGCAGCCGGCCTGGCCGTTTTTGCCGGCCTTTCGTTTAATCTGATTCTGCAGGCCGGGCTCGCGCTCACGGCCGCCACCGGCGCGCCAAAAGCCCGCGCGGCGCTCCTGCTGCAGAGCCTCATCCTGTTCGCCGTGGTCTTCGTCCTCAGCTGCGCCGGCCTCTGGCTCCCGCTCCATTTCGCGGGCGGTTTCTTCGAGTACGCGCTCCTCTTCCCGCTCTCCGGCCTGGCCTGCATGGGCCTCGAAAGCCTCGCGGCAAAAATCTTCCCCCGCACTCTCGCGGGCGAGCGCCCCTTCAGTGCCGCAAGCGCCTACGGCGGCGCCGGGCCTGTGGCGCTCTTTCTTACCCTGCAGCTCGCGGCCAGCCCCTTCGACGCGCTCGTGCTCTCGTTCTCTTTCGCGGCAGGCTGCTTTTGCTCCGCGCTCCTCCTCGGCGAAATCCGCCGCGCCGCGGTCATCGAGCGCCTCCCCCGCTGTATGCGAAGCCGCCCCTTCATGCTCATCTCCGCCGGCCTCCTCTCGCTGCTCTGCTCCGCCGCAGCGGGGGTTTGTTTCGCAGTGCTGGGGTAGAGAGCAGACGGTGGACAGATGCCGCCCTCACTCGCCGCGCCGCGCCCCCTCTCCCCGGGCGTTGCCCTCGCCGCAGGGCGCCACCCTCGCCCCCGCACAGCGCTGCCCCCACTCGCAAGGCGTTGCCCTCCCCGCCGGCACACAAAGAACACGGAAGAATAAAACTGAGCCCACTCCGAAAAGCCAGGAATTCAAGAATTTGCCGCATAAATGCGGTCCGCGAATTA
>JAISTO010000008.1 GCA_031272575.1 Treponema sp.
TCATGTAGGTCACTCAAAATCCCTTTGTGCGCCTGTCGTTGCTTGCAACGAATGCGCCTTCGTGGTGAAATTTGACGGTTACTCTGTGCCTCTGTGAGAGGCTAAATGTAAAATTGCTGCTCCCCACCTACCCCCCCTTTTCAAAAAACGCGCTGTGCGCTATACTGTGCTTTCAAGGAGTAGGATATGCTGGTAAAAAAAATAATACCACTGCTTGCGTTGCTGCTGGCGGCGGTGGGGGCGGGGGCGCAGGAAGGCGTCTCTATCAGCGGCGAGGTGTCCGCGGAACTGCTTGGCTACGCGGATAGTTTCGAGACCTGGGAAAAGATAAAGAACGCGGATCTGGGCGATGTGCTTTCCGGCACACTCACGGTTACCGCATCCGGCGCGCTCGCCGAGGCGGTGGCCAGTTTCGATCTGGCGCCGGTCTTCGACGGCTCCGCGTCACCACTCACGCTGAACGAGGCCTACGTGAAGGCCTTCCTGGGGCCGGTAGACCTCGAGGCCGGCTACCGCAAACTCACCTGGGGCAAGGCGGACAGTTTCGGCCCCCTCGACGTCACCAACCCCTACGACTACCGCGACTTGACGAGCATGACGGACCTCATATCGCTGAAGATAGCCCGTCCCATGCTGCACGCCTCGTGGTCGCTGGGCTCCGCGGGTATGCTGGAGGGCGTCTTCGAGCCCTGGTTCCAGGGGCACCAGTTCGATCTGCGGGGCCGCTGGGCGCCGGTGCAGATGACGGGTATGCTCTCGCAACTGGGCGGGCTTTCTCTGCTTAGTACTATGATGGGCTTTCAGCCGACAGATATTGAAAACGCACAAAAATATATCAGCAATTATATTTTAAACGGTGAATTTCAACCTGACCCCTCGCTGCAATACCTGCAGGGGGGCATTCGCTTTACCACGAGCGCCGCGTCAAACGATTTTGGGGTGCAGTATTTTTATGGCCGGCTTCCCAGACCAGCGTATAAAATTGACATAGCCGCCATTGATTTTGTCAATAAAACAATTGACGGGACACGGCTCCTTAACATGAGTTACAATACCTTTCACCAAATCGGCATCGACTTCGCCCGCGATCTGTGGGGATTCAACACCCGCGCGGAAGCGGCCATTCATCTGACTAGCGACCTGAAGGGCGACAAGGGTGATGTCTACAATCCGTTCATCGGGTGGTCGCTGGGTTTCGACCGGACGCTCTTCTGGAATATCACCTTGAACCTGCAGGCCAACGAGACGGTGCGGCTCTTTCAAAATAAGGTGAGCGACACGCTGGTGTACAATATGTTCCCCTCGGATATCGAGAGCGGCAAAGACATTACCTCGACCCGCATAACGGCGCTGCTCTCGCGCAGCTTTTTGCGGGACGCGCTCGAGGTAAAGGTCACGGCGCTCTGGGGTATCGAGGACAAGGACTTCCTGATCATGCCGGCGCTCGTCTGGCAGAAGGACGGCCTGTCCTTCGAGTTGTCCGCCGGCATCTTCGGCGGGGACGACGAGGGCGAACTGGGGCAGTACGACGACAACGACTATGTGCGGGGTACGGTGAAACTGGTGTTCTGATCCCCCGATATAAGGAGACACGAATGAAAAAACTACTGAACGGCTGGCGCAGGATACTGCGCAGGGTGTGGCAGGGCTTGAGCATTAGCGCCCTTGCCATGGTGTTTCAGGCCTGTTACGGGCCCTTCCTCGCGAAGGACGATTACCCGTACGGCACCGTCCAAAACGGTGAGGGCGCTCCGATCAAAGACATACTGGTGCTGCTGATAGACCAGGCCGACCAGAATGCCGCGGACACCAGCAACTGGCCGCAGACCAGCACGGCGGAAGACGGCTCTTTCCAGTTGTGGCTGCCGTACGAGGAGGCCGAAACCTATACGGCGCGTTTCAAGGATGTTGACGGGGCAGCCAACGGTTCCTATCAGGATAGAGACGAGATCCTCGTCTACGGGGAGCCCAATACGATCACCCTGAGCGCGGTTGCTGACTAATCTTATGCCCGATAGAGTCACGCAGTTCTTTTTCAACCGCTTCAAAAAGAACGAGGCGAAACTGCACGACCTGCGTTACCTCTTTTGGGAGTGCACGGCGCGCTGCAATCTCTCGTGCCTGCACTGCGGCTCGGACTGCTCAGCGGGCGCGGCCCAGCCGGATATGCCCTTCGCCGATTTCCTCGCCGCGATCAGGCCGCTTCAGGCGGCCTACCCCCGCAACTCGATCACCGTGGCCGTTACCGGCGGGGAGCCGCTCCTGCGGCCCGACCTGGCCGCCTGCGGCAGGGCGCTGCGGGAGGCGGGCTTCCTCTGGGGCCTGGTGAGCAACGGCTGCGCGTACGACGAGGCCTGCCACGAGCGGCTCCGCGCGGCCGGGCTCGGCGCGCTCACGATCAGCCTGGACGGGCTGGAGGAGTCCCACAACTGGCTGCGGAACACCCCCCGCGGTTTCGCGCGCGCGGTGCGGGCGATCTCGCTGGCGGCGCGGGAGCGCGCGCTCGCCTTCGATGTGGTCACCTGCGTGAATAAGCGCAATTTGCCGGAACTGCCCGCGCTGAAAGCCCTGCTCGAGGGCCTGGGGGTGCGGGCCTGGCGGCTCTTCACCATCGCGCCCATAGGCCGCGCGGCGGAGCGGGAGGACCTGCTCCTCGACGGCCCGCAACTGCGGGCCCTGTTCGACTTCATCGCGCGGGAGCGCGCGGGCGCGGGGAGGGGCGGCATGGCCGTCACCTTTTCCTGCGAGGGCTATACGGGGCCCTACGAGCGCCGTGTGCGGGACAACTACTTTTTTTGCAGGGCCGGCATTCACATTGCAAGCATCCTCCTGGACGGCTCAATTTCCGCGTGCCCCAATATCGACCGCGGTTTCAGCGAGGGCAACATCTATCAGGATGACTTCCTCACGGTCTGGAACACCCGCTTCGCCCGCATGCGCAGCCGCGCCTGGATGCGGGACGGCCCCTGCGCGGACTGCGCGGCCTTCCGCGACTGCCGCGGGGGCGCCCTGCACCTCCGCAAGCCCGGCGTGAGGGGTCCCCTGGTCTGTCACTACCAGATGCTGGGGCTTACTCGCCCTCTGAGGGGGCCTTCGGCGCGGGCATACGCTCCAGCACCTTGCGCGCAAGGATGCCGAACTGCGCCGGCAGGAACTCGCCGTTAGGCCCTTTGTAGCGGTTAAGGAGCGCGTTGAATTCCCGGCGGGCCTCGTCAAACTTTTTCTGCTTGTAATGAATGAACGCGATCTCGTACTCCGCGGCGCAGAGGCTGTCGGTATCGTTGGGGAAGCGCTCCAGAATCGCCTCGTAGTATCGCACCGCGGCTTTGTAACGGCCGCGATCCGAGGCCTCCTGGCCCCGCTGCACCAGTTCCGCGGGGCTAAGCCCCTCGGGAATAACCGCAGGCCCGGACGAGCAGGCCGCGGCCGCAAGCAGGACCAGCAGCCCCGCGCCCGCAAGGGCCCCGCACACAGTATGCTTTTTTATCATGGTGACAGTATAGCGGTTTCCGCGGCCGCGCCGCAAGCCCCTACGCGGTGCGCCAGATGGTGCCGTCGGGGCGGTCTTCGAGTGTGATGCCCCGCGCTTTCAGCGCCTCGCGGATAGCGTCCGCCTTCGCGAAGTCCCGCGCCTTCTTTGCGGCGGCCCGCTCGGCTATGAGCGCTTCCAGTTCCCGCGCGTCGATGCCATCGGGAGCGCCGGCCGGGGCGCGGCCGGCCGCGGCCGCCTCTGCCAGGCCGAGCCCCAGCACCCCGTCCATGCTGAACGCGGCGGCCAGGGCCTCTTGCGGAGGGGCCGCGCTGTCCTTGAGGAGGCCCCACAGTTCCGCGAGGGCGCGG
This sequence comes from Treponema sp., assembly GCA_031272575.1. Classification (GTDB taxonomy): domain Bacteria; phylum Spirochaetota; class Spirochaetia; order Treponematales; family Breznakiellaceae; genus JAISTO01. The sequence goes on from JAISTO010000008.1 coordinate 3,841, forward strand.
GGGGTAGACAGGTCTTCGGAGAGCGCCGTATCGAAGGCCCCCAGGTACGCGGCGGCTTTGCTGTCAGGGGGGAGCGCGGCGGCGGCGCCGGGGGCCGGCAGCGCGCCCGCGCGTTCGGCCAGGGCCTGCAGGCGCTCCCGCAGCGCCCGGCGAGCCCCGCGGGCGCCCTCCAGCGCGGGGTAGGAAAACTGCAACTGGCTGCGGTAATGCCCCCCCAGGAGGAAATAGCGGTAGTCCAGCGGGTCGAAGCCCGCCTCTATCAGCGTTTCAAGGGTGATAAACCCGCCCGCCGACTTGGACATCTTCCCCTTGTCGAGCACGAGGAACTCGTTGTGCAGCCAGTGCCGCACCCAGGGATGCTTCCCCGTGGCGGCCTCGGCCTGCGCGATCTCGTTGGTATGGTGAATGGGGATATGATCGATGCCCCCGGCGTGAATGTCAAACTGCTCGCCCAGGTACTGCATACTCATGGCGGAGCACTCGATATGCCAGCCCGGGTAGCCGCGCCCCCAGGGGCTGTCCCACAGGAGCGCCTGATCTTCAAACTTGCTCTTCGTGAACCAGAGGACGAAATCCGCCGCGCTGCGCTTGTTTTCGTCCACGCCGGTACGCGCGCCCGCTTTCAGGTCGTCCATGCGCAGGCGCGCCAAATCCCCGTAGTGGGGAAACTTCGTCACATCAAAGTAGAGGTTCCCGCCCGCGCGGTAGGTGAAGCCCCGCGCCTCTATCCGCTCGATCAGGGCGATCATCGCCGGGATATGCTCCGTGGCCCGGCAGACCACATCCGGCCGGCGGATGCCAAGGCGCTCCGTGTCGCGGAAGAAGGCCCGCGTGTAGAAGTCCGCGACATCGAGCACGCTCTTGCCCCGCTCCTCCGCGCTTTTCACCATCTTGTCGTCCCCCTCGTCGTTATCCCCGGAAAGGTGCCCCACATCGGTAATGTTCATGACGTGAGTGACCTCGTAACCGAAGCGCCGCAGGGTCCGCACGAGGAGGTCGTGCGTCACGTAGGCCCGCAGGTTGCCGATGTGCGCGTAGTTGTAGACTGTCGGCCCGCACCCGTAAAACCCCACGCGGGGCGGCGCAAGCGGCTCAAGCGCCCGCAGTTCCCGCCCCAGGGTGTTGTAAAGAGTGATATTCATCAGGGCGAGTATAGCGGGAAAGGGGAGTCGGGCGCAAGGGGGCGGGACGGTGCGTCGGCAGCAATTCTGATTTTACCTCTCACAAAGGACACAAAGAAGTGAAAAAAGTTGAGTCTCCTCTGAAAAGTCAGGATTAGGAATTTATCCACAGATGGACACAGATAAACACAGATTTTTAAGACTATATTTCATGAATCGTGTTTTATCTGTAACGCAACGAAGTTGCGCAATCTGTGTATATCTGTGGATGTTTTAAAGATTCCTTGTTTTCGGAGGGGGCTCAAATGAGAATTCCTGCTTTTTTGTCAGGATAAACGCATAGACAGGTCTGCCGGGCTTTTGCTCCGTCATACCGGGAAAATGCTGCGCTTGTGCGCCCTCATGCGGCGGGGGACGGACGGGGAAAATGCTTAGAAGGCTGTTTGCGGCAACGAAGTTGCCGTCGGCTAATGCACGACGCACTTGAGACTGCGCATCGTGATACCGCATGACGCTGCACAAGACGGCATTTGGGGCAAAAAAAGACAAAACCCGAAAAAAGGTCACTGTACCGAACAGAGTACCACTTTTTGCCGGAAGGGGCGGCTTTAGGCCGCGTCATTTTTCCTCGCGTTTGAACGCGCGCCGTCCACTGCCCCCCAGAGAGCAGATTCCGCGGTTGAACCGCGGAATGACAGAAAATCGTTCTATGCGTTTATCGTGCCCTGCCGGAACCTGAAGCGCGGGACCTGGGAGAGGGCCAGGCAGAGGAGGGCGGCGAGGATGAGGGCCTGGCGGAGGCGATCGAGGCTGGCGGAGGGGGGGGGCGCGGAGTCCTCGGGGGGGGCGCCCGCAAGGGGGATCTGCAGGGCCGCGCCCGCGTCCGGGGTATTACCGTCAACATAAAAACCCTTGTGGTCCTCGGCCGCCTTTTTCAAGAGGGCGCTCTGGCGGGCGCTCAGGGCCGGGGGTTCGAGGCCGGGCACGAGCGTGCCCTCGTCGCTCCCCAGCCCCGCGAGGCACAGGACCGCGCCGCGTTCTGCCGCGCGCGCGAGGGCCTTGTCGAGCGTGCCCTCGTGGGCCTCGCCGTCCGTGAAGAGCACGAGGACGCGCCGCTGGGAGGGAAACCGCTCCGGGAAGGCCCCGGCCGCCGCGTCCACGAGGCTCTCGATGTTGGTGCCGCGGCCCGAGGCCGAGGCTTCAGTGAGGCTCCGCAGGAAACCCTGTACGCTGCTCTTGTCATGCGTGAGGGGCACCGCGAGAACGCCGCGGCTCTTGCCGATAGCGACGGCTATCTCGGCGTCCCCGGCGGCGTCAGCGAGGCCACGCGCGAGCGCGGCCGCCGCGTCAAGGCGGGAGAGCGTCTCGCCGGAGGCCCCCGCGCTGTCCTCGCAGAGCATGCTGCGGGAGAGGTCGAAGGCCATGACGAGTTGAGTCCCCGCGCCGCGCGCCTCATCCCGCGCCGCGTTCGGCTGAACGCGGGGGGAGCGCCGCCCGGGCAGGGCCAGGGCGCAGGCCAGGAGTGCCAGCGCCGAGAAAAAGAAGGCCCGGCTCAGGAGCCGGCGCGGACGCAGGCGCTGTTTGCTTTCGGCGAAGCGGACGCTCATAGCAGTTCCCCCAGCAGGATTTTCCGCACGAAAAACACGATGCAGAGGAGCGCGAGAGCGGCGGCAATGAAGGGACGCTCCATGGGCTTTTGCGTCCGCGCCCCGGCTATCCATTCCTGGGGCCCGCCGGCATCCTCGAGTTGGGTGAACGCGTTGGAAAAGGCCTCGACCGAGGCCGCCGGTATCCAGGCGCCGCCGCCCGTGGCCGCGAGGCGCTTCAGGGCCTCGGCGTCGTAGCGGGAGTTGAGGGTACCCTCCCGCCGCCGGCCGCTGTGGTGGTCAACATAACTGAAAGGCACCTCCCCCCCCGTACCGATGCCGATCACCCAGAACGAGATGCCCAGGTCCGGGAGCAGCGCCGCGGCGGTCTGCGGGTTCACGGCGCCGGCGTTGTTTTCGCCGTCCGTGATCAGCACCGCCGTGCGGCGCGTCTCCCCCCCCCGGGCCCCCCCC
>JAISTO010000034.1 GCA_031272575.1 Treponema sp.
TTGGGCAAACATGAAAACTGCGTTGCGTGATTCTGCTCCCATGTGCTCATTGCTTGAAACAGCAATATATCAATACTGGCGTTAAGGTGTTATGCCTTCTGGGGTTGATTGACTATACATTCCGGCCGGCATCCTGGCCAAGTCAAATGACGCCTGGCTCAGCGCCGCCGCCGCCGCCGGCGCCGGCAGCGCCGCTCTCGCCGGCCTCAACTGGGGCGCTTTCTTCGTAAAGAATCTCCTCCCCGTCACGCTGGGCAACATCGCCGGCGGCACGGTAATGACAGGCGTCCTCTACTGGGCCGCGTTGAAAAAGCGCGGCGATTCGCCCCCTTGACTCCCCGGCCCTTTCACCCGATACTCTTCCTATGGAAAAAAACGCAGCCGCTCATTGGGCGGACGAAACGGCGCTGCGCATTATCGCGGAAAAAGGCGACAAACCGCGCTATACCTGCGCGTCGGGTATCACCCCCTCCGGGACGGTGCACATAGGCAACTTCCGCGAGATCATCTCCGTGGATCTGGTGGTGCGGGCGCTCCGCGATCTGGGGCGCGAGGCGCGCTTCATCTACTCGTGGGACGACTACGACGTCTTCCGCAAGACCCCGGCCAATATGCCGCGCCGCGAGGAACTTTCAACCTATCTGCGGCAGCCTATCACCCTGGTGCCTGACCCCTGGGGCCGGGACGAAAGTTACGCCCGCCACCACGAGGCGGATGTGGAGGCCGCGCTCCCCGCGGTGGGCATCGCGCCCGAGTATCTCTACCAGGCCCAGCGCTACCGCGCCTCGGTCTACGCGGAGGGCATTAAGCGGGCGCTCGAGTGCCGCGAGGAACTGCGGCGCATACTCGACTCGTACCGGGACGATACGCACAAAATCGAAGGTGAGTGGTGGCCTGTAAGCGTGTTTTGCGGGGCCTGCAATAAAGACGAAACGGCCATCACCGGCTGGGATGGGGACTGGGGCCTGGGCTACCGCTGCGCCTCGTGCGGCCATGCGGAGACGGTCGACCTGCGGCACACGGGCCTGGTCAAACTGGGCTGGCGCATCGACTGGCCCATGCGCTGGGCCTTCGAGCGGGTCGACTTCGAGCCCGCGGGCAAGGATCACCACAGCCAGGGGGGGAGTTTCGACACGGCGAAGCACATCGCGAAAAAGGTCTACGGCTGGGCGCCGCCGGTGAGTTTCCGCTACGACTTCATCGGCATTAAGGGGGGGGCCGGCAAGATGTCCAGTTCCTCGGGCAATGTGATTACCTTGCAGGAGGTGCTCCGCGTCTACACGCCGGACGTGGCCCGCTACCTCTTCGCCTCCGCGAAGCCGAACACCGAGTTCACGATCAGTTTCGACCTTGATGTGATAAAGACCTACGAAGAGTACGACCGCACCGAGCGGATCGTGTACGGCGCGGAGGACTCCAAAGACGAGGCCCTCAGCGCGCGCGCGCGGCGCGTCTACGAACTCTCGCAGGTTGAAACGGACGCCGCGGGCAAGAGCGTTATCCCCGCGGCAATGCCCCTTCAGGTGCCGTTCCGGCACCTCTGCAGCCTGGTGCAGATCGCGGAGGGGGATCTTGACCGCGCCATCGAGCGCTTCGGCGGGCTCGAGCCGGCGCGGCGCGCCCGTCTTGCGGCGCGCGCCCTCTGCGCGAAGACCTGGGTCGAGGAGGGCTATGCGCCGGACGAGTTCCGTTTCCGGCTGCGCGCCCCCGGCGAAACGGCCGCGTTGAGCGAGGCGGAGCGCGCCGGGGTACGCGCCCTGCGGGATCAGGTCGTGAGCGCGCTCGACGGCTTCACGGACGACAAGGGCTGCGCCCAGGCGATCTACGACGCGGCCGCCTCCTGCGGCATCGATGCAAAGGCGCTCTTCCGCGCCGCGTACCAGGCCCTTATCGGCAAGGATCAGGGGCCCCGGCTTGCCGCCTTCCTGCGGAGCATAGGCCGCGAGCGCCTTTTGGCGCTGCTGGCAGCGTACTAGTAGCCAATTGATGGATGAGCAGCGGCACCTGACGTACGGCGATACGGTGAATCTGGGCAGTTATTATACACCGGCGTCCGTCGTCGATACGGTGTACGCGCTGCTGGCGCGCTATGCGCCCGGCGCTCTTGCCGCGGACAGCCCGTTTTTTGTCCTGGATACGAGCTGCGGCTACGGGAGTTTCCTGCGCGGGAAAAACTGCGCCGGCGCCGACATTGACGAGGCGGCGCTTGCGCGCGCGCGGGAAACACATCCCCACGCGGTCCTTTTCCGCCGTAACAGCCTCGCGGGGGTAAGCCGCGCGCAGTACGGGCTTTCCGAAGACGCGCGTCTCATCATCGTGGGGAACCCGCCTTACAACGACGTCACGTCGATCATACGCAGCCGCGTCAAACGGATCGACTTCCCCCGCGACGCGGACCTTCGCGCGTGCGATCTCGGCATATCGTTTCTCCTCTCGTATGAAAAACTGCGCGCGGAGTATGTCTGCGTTTTGCACCCGCTCTCGTATCTGATAAAAGAAACGAACTTCAGCGCGCTCAAGCAGTTTCGCCGGCGCTACCGCCTCCTGGACGGCCTGGTGATTCCTTCATCCGTCTTTTCCGCCGCGTCACAAAAAACGGTCTTTCCCATCATCATTGCGCTGTATCGCCGCGAAAACGCGGGTATGGATTACGGCTGCATACGCCGCTACCGGTTCAGCGCCGAGGGCGGAAAACGCTTTTCACTTTCGATGTACGATACGGTCACCCGTTACATTACGAAGTACCCGAACCGCCGCGCCGTTAAGGCGGAAGACGCCGCCGCGTACTTTTATACGATGCGTGATATTAACGCCCTGAAACGCGCCGCCACTTTTCTGCCGCGCGAAACCGCCGCGAGTATACGCGTGAGCAAAGCGATGCTGCCCTACTACTGCTATGTCGACGTTTTTAAAGACTACCTTCCGCGCGTACCGTTTTACTTCGGCAACAATGACGTGATGATAGACCACGACGAGTTTCTTCGGCTGCGGGACGCTTTTGTTCTGTTGAGCCTGAAGAAGCATCCGAGCCTCGCCCCGGCCGCGGACGCGGCGCGCCTTGAGCAGCGCCTTGACCGCGGCAAGGCGCGGCAGCTTGTCGACGCGTATTTCGAGCGCCTGCTGGGGGAGCATGCGGTACCCCCTCCCCTTCCTACTCAAACTCCTCTATCCTTCGCTTGATCAGCGCGAGGTGCTTCTCTATGGCATTCAGGTGCTGGTGCAGGGCGCCGCGGGTTTCCGCGCGGCCCTGAGCGGGACCCAGCGCGAGGCGTTCTACCGGCGTGTTCAGGATATTCGCAATGCGCAGCCCCTCGTCAAGGCGCGGGAAAATGCCCTTTGCTATCCAACCTTGAAAAGTATTGAAATTGATACCTGCCTTTTTCGCCACCCAATTCTGTGTTATGTTCTGCAGTTTTATTTCTTTTTTTACCGTTTCCCAAAATTGGGCCGCGTCTTTTTTCATACTGTTATTATAAAGTGAAGCGCCGTACAATTTTCGATTAAAATCATTCCAAAAATACATAATGTTTCTTGACTTTCAATCGATTTAGCAGTATAATGAAATAAAACAATCCGTACGGATTGATCGTTACTTTTATTTGGCTTTCAGGCACCGCACGGGCGCGCGGTCCTCGATTTCTCCATCCTGGCCGGGCGTTCGGCACTGTATGTCCCCCGGGCTCCCCGATACCGGAGAGCCCAGGGGTTTTTTTGTGCGCTTGAATATTCCCGGCCGGCGCGCTATACTTTCTGTATGACACGACGATTAAGCGTGCCCCTCGGCGCGCTCCTGGCGGCGGCATTGTGCTCCTGCGGGGCGAAGATCAACGGCGAACTGCGGGCCGGCGGCGCGGGGGAACTGCGCATAGAAGCTTCTTTCGGCAAGGGCATTTATGGCCTCGCGCGCTCCTTCGCCGCCTTTTCCGGGGACAGCGCCGGCGCCGCGGTGCTCGACGCCGAACGCATCAACCGCTCCCTCCGCGCGCGTCCGGGGGTCTCCTCTTCCTCGCTGGTCAACAGCAGCCCCCAGACCCTTGCCGGTACCGTCACCATAAGCGCTCTCGCCGAACTGCTCAACGCGAACCAGGCGGCCGGCGTCACTTTTACCGAAAAAAACACCGGCAAGGCGGCTCCCTCCGGCGCCCTGAAAGTGACGCTCGACCGGGCCTCGGCCCCGCAATTGCTCAGCCTCTTTGCGGAAGAACTGAGCGATTACCTTGCGATGCTGCTCGCGCCCATTGCCACGGGCGAGGCGCTCTCGCGGCAGGAGTACCTCGAGACGCTCCGCTCCATCTACAGCGGCGCGGTCGCGGACGAAATCGCCGCTGCCCGCGTCACGGTGTCGCTCCGTTTTCCATCCGCGGTAAAGGCCGTTTCCGGCGGCGCCGCCTCGGGCCGCAGCGCGTCGTTCGACATCCCCCTGCTCGACATCCTCGTGCTGGACAAGCCCTGCGTCTTCGAGGTCGAATGGTAGTCCGCTGCTAAAGCCGCCCCCGCGAATGCCGATACTTTAACCGTATGGTTAGAGGATGGTATACCGGCGCAAGCGGAATGCGGGCGCAGCAGTGGCGGCTGGACGCGATTGCCAACAATCTCGCAAATGTGGATCAGGACGGCTACAAGAAAGACATAGCCTCTTTCAAGGCCTTCCCTGAACTGCTCCTCCGCCGCATGAACGATGACGGCGTGTACCGTCAGCCTTTCGGGTCAGGCGACGCGGCCCCGATTATCGGCAAACTGGGTACCGGCGTCGAACTGAACGAACTCTTCACCGACTTCGAGCAGGGCAGCCTGAAGGAAACGCAGGGCGACTTCGACCTGGCGCTGGACGGCGGCGGCTTTTTCTCCATTTCGACCCCCTGGGGCGAGCGCTACACCCGCAACGGCAGTTTTCAACTGGGCAAAGAGGGCATTCTCGAAACGAAAGAGGGCTACCCCGTGCTCGCCGAAGCGGGCCCTGTCCACCTGAAAGCCAATAACTTCAAAATTGACAAAGAAGGCAACATTTGGATCAATCAGCGCTATGCTGATGATCCGGCCCAACTCGTCTCGCGGGAGGGTAACGCCTGGGAGGAGACCGTCCTCTACGGCACCCTGAAGATGGTCGATTTTGAAAAACCGCGCTACCTCGAAAAGCAGGGCGCGAGCCTCTACCGCGCCACCGATGTGTCCGGCCCGGCCCGCGCGCTCGGCGAGGGGGAGCGGCCCAGAGTGGTGCAGGGCTTCGTCGAGGCCTCCAATGTGGACCCCGTCCTCGAAATGGTGCAAATGATCGAGGTGAACCGCGCGTACGAGGCGAACCAAAAGGTGATACAAAGCCACGACTCGATGCTCAACACCCTTATCAGCCAAACCGCGCGCCTGGCATAATTAAAGGAATTTTGCGATGGTAAGAAGTTTGTGGACCGGCGCGTCCGGGATGATTGGCCAGCAGGCCAACATTGACACGATTTCAAACAACCTGGCGAACGTGAACACGTCCGGGTACAAGAAGGTGCGGGCCGATTTCGAGGACCTGCTCTACCAGACCGTGCGGACCGCGGGCACCCCCGCGACCGAGGACACGGTGGTGCCGGTCGGTGTACAGATGGGGCATGGCGTGAAACTCGCGGCGACCCAGCGTATGTTCAGCCAGGGGGCCCTGCAAAACACGGAGAACGTGTACGACATGGCGATCCAGGGGGAGGGCTTCTTCATGGTGCGGATGTACGACGGGAGCGAGGCCTACACGCGGGACGGTTCGTTCAAGGTGGACGAAAACGGCCGGCTCGTTACGAGCAACGGCTACCATGTGCTGCCGGACATCATGATGCCGGAGGGTTTCTTGCCGGAAAAGATAACGGTGACCAAGGACGGCCGCGTCTCGGTGATCGTCCCGCAGAACAGCCTGACGGACCCGGAGGATGTGGGGCAGATCATGCTCTTCCGGTTCCCCAACCCCGAGGGCCTTAGCGCGGTCGGCGAGAACCTCTTCAAAACGACCAACGCCTCCGGGGACGCTATCCAGGGGCAGCCGGGCTACGAGGGCATGGGCGTTATTGCGCACAAGTTTCTCGAGATGTCGAACGTCTCGGTGGTGCGGGAAATGGTCGACCTTATTGTCGCCCAGCGCGCCTACGAGTTCAACTCGCGGACTATCCAGACGAGCGACAATATGCTGAGCACCGCGACGGGCTTAAAACGGTAGCAAGCCATGGATATCAGCCTGATTGACAGCGCGGCGCGTTCCGCGGAAGCGCCCTTTTCCGCGCGCGCGGAAAAGGGCGTTTCAGCGGGGCAGGGCGCCGCCGGAGCGCGGGACTTCGCGGCAGTGCTGCAAAAAGTAACAAATACCGCAAATATCACAAATACCGCAGATATGCCTAATTCTACCAATATGTCAAAATCAACAAAACCCCGCATAGATCGTACGGACAAACTCTACGAGCAGTGCGAGGCGCTCGAGTCATTCCTGATAAAAAACCTTATCTCCGCGATGCGGGGAACGATTCAAAAAACCAACCTGATCGACACCGGCTTCGCGGGCGAGGTCTACGAGGATATGCTCTACGACGAGTACACGAAGGACTTCACCAAAAACGCGAAACTGGGCTTTGCGGAAATGGCGTACCTCGAACTCACCGGCCAGCGGGGCAAGGCGCTCGTGAACCGCTTCGTGTAGTTATATCAACTTGTAGACTTTTGCCTGGGCGCAGAGCGCGTTGTTCCAGAGTGAACGGGTCAAAAAGTCCTGACGGGTAACCGCATCGTCTATGCGGCTCGCCCGGCGCTGCAGGCGGTTGAATGCCATGCTCACCGCGGTAGTCATATCAACCTGACTCGCCCCGCTTTTTTCAAGCATAATATGATAGGCAAAATAGTAGAACGCGTCGTTGGGGTCGGAATCATCCTGTAATTCGCCCCGTATGAAACGGCTGAACTCCGCGGCGGTATCCCGCGCGGCCGTGCCCTCGAGCGCGCAGCGGGCAAGGCCCGCATAAGCCGACGCGAGGCGCAGCATAAGGCCGCGGTTCCGTATGGGAATGTGCTCGCACTGGTCGAAGCCGCTCCGCCAGTCGGGCTGCTCCGTGAAGAGGAAGTCCTGCCGGCCCGCCTGTTCCTTCAGGCTGAAAAGAACCCCCTCCGAAAGCGACGCGGCCTCCGCGTAGTCACCGGCAAGACAGGCGGCCTCGATACGGAAAAGGCTCGCGTCCCCTTCCGGCGCGTCTATGCGGGGCACTCCGCCCGGAATCTGCCCCTTCGCGCCGAAGATACGCGCGCGGAACGCCCAGGCGTCGAGCATGGCGTTTTTTGCGCTCCCCTCTTCCGGGCCGCGCGGGATGGCCTCGAAGAGGCCGTAGGCGTCGTCGTAGCGGCCGAGTTCGAAAAACAAACGCCCCCGCAGGAAACGGCAGCGCTCCGTCCAGGCCTCGTTTCCCGCGGCAAGCGCCGCGTCCTCCGCGCGGGCCGCGATCAGCATGGCCTTGGATATGTTGCCGTACAGGAAAAAGATCGACGCGCCGAAGTACGAGGCCCGGACAATCTCGTCGATCTGCCCGTTCCGCTCCGCGTCGTCCATCGCAAATTGGATGTAGTCGATGGCGTCGCTTATGCGGCGGTTGCTGGAAAGGTTGACGAGCGCGAAGAGGCGGTGGCTCGGGACGGCCCCCCGTTTGAGCCCCTGGTTCAGGATAAACGTTTCCTTGATGGCCTCGGTCGCCGCGCCGGGGTCCCTCGAACAGAGGCGCCATGCGGCGAGATTCGCCATAATCCGCGCCTTGCAGCCCGCGAACCCCGACTCTTTCGGGGGCTGCTCGCGGAAGGCCGCGGCGATCTCGTCGCGGGCGCCGTACACAAGAGCCCGCTCGGTGTTGAAGATGAAGCGGAAACTATGCACGTTGTCTCTTCCCACAAGGGTGGCAAAACTGCCGTCCCGCAGGGCGTTTTCCACCGCGCGCCAGGTGCAGTTGAGCGCGTCCTCGTAAACCGCCTCGAGCGTCAGGGTAGGCGAGGCCTCGCCTCCCAGTTCCGCCATGGCCGCGATCAGGTCGAAACAGGGGCGCAGTTCGCCTTTTTCTACCTGCTTCAGGATGAAATCCCGTACGAGCGTGAGGATCGGCTTTCTGCGCGGCCCGAGGACGGCCTCCGCGTTCTCGCGGAAATCCGCCATGCGGGGGCGCAGGTCGTCCTCGCCCGGGCAGACCCCCATGGTGCAGAGCAGTTCTTTCGCGCGGTTGAAGGCGGCGCGGCTGAAGCCGGCATCGCAAAAAGCGCCCCCGAAAACCGCGGGGGGGAGGTAAGCGCCGAGCAGATCGAAGCCGTACGCGATCTCGCACAGGTCGACAGGGATGCCCCGCAGCGCCTCCCGTACCCCCTCGGCGGCGCGCCGTCCGGCCGCCAGCACCTCCTCTGAAGAGAACCTGATCCGCCGGGGGAAAAAATCGGTCCAGCCCTTAAGAGCCTCGTCCCCCCCCCGGGGGAGGCTGCAGGTCCCCATCACCATGAGTTCCCGCTTGTTCCGCAGTTCGCCGTAGACCTGGCGGAAGAGCGCGGCCGCCTCGTCGTCAGCGTCGAGTATCCGCGAAAGGATGATTGCCGGCTCTCCCCCGTGAAGGAGCGCCTGGCGGAGGTACGAGTCAATCAGCAGGGTAAGGAAGCGCCGGCCCTTTCGCGCGAGGGAGGGGGAGGACTCGAGCCGCAGGCGTTCCCGCCAGAGGTGCGCCTGCAGCGCGAACAACTCCTGCAATTCCTCGGGGTCCCGCCCCTCCGCAATGAAGGCCCGCATAGCCGGGTTGAGCGCGTCCGCAAAGCAGACTATGCCCCTCCCCGCGCACCCGAACCTGACGACCAGGGGGGGCACGGACGCGCCGGAGGCCGCGGCGCAGCAGAGGAACGCGTCGAGTTTGCCGATATACGGAGGGCCGGAAAGAAGGGTGTTCCGCTTATCGCCGCGCCGGAGTATCCTGCATAATTTCTCCCGGTAAGGGTAGCGCGTTTCTTCCGGGATAGTGCCGAAACTGCGCCACTCTTTCAGGCGCCTGCAGCCGGAGGGGTGCTTCCAGTCGAAAAGCCCGTAGGACGAGAGCGCCGACCAGCAAAACATATCCGCCCAGACCGTGTGCTCGCCGCTTCGATCCGTCAAATTGAGACAGAGGGGTTCCGGTTCGCAGTCGGGGTTCTCTTTGCAAAAAACGAGGCAGGAGCCGAAGAGTTCATGCTGCTCCTTTGCCATCTCTTTGCTTATCTGCTCCGCAAGAATCACCAGATTGAGCCAGCGGCCTATGGCGGTCTCCTCGAAAGAGGCGACAAGAATACGCCTCCCCGCGTCGACTTTGCCGCCTCCGGCCTTCACCGCCTCGCCGAAGGCCTCGTCGAGCACGGCAAGCAGTTCCGGCCGCGTACGGCTCAACTGGCTCCGGTACTTCAAAAAAAACAGCGCCTGTATCATCAATATGCCCCTTTCCCCGCAATGATCTGCACCGGCGTCTTGTACAGCACCCAAAGATCGAGCCAGACAGACCAACTTTGCAGGTAGTAACTATCGTAAGCCACCCGCTCCGCGTAGTCGGTATCGGAGCGGCCTGAAACCTGCCAGAGCCCGGTGAGGCCCGGCCTTACGGAAAAAATCCGCGCGAAGGCCTCGCCGTACTTTTCGGTCTCTTCCCGCACCACCGGACGGGGACCGACCAGACTCATTTGCCCCAGAAGGATGTTGATAAACTGCGGGAACTCGTCGAAACTCGTCTTCCGCAGCAGGCGGCCTATACCGGTAACGCGCGGGTCGTTTTTCAGTTTATGCGACAGTTCCCATTCGGCGCGCAGCGCGGGATCGGCGTCGAGCAGCGCGGCCAGGCGCTCGTCCGCATCGATCACCATGGAACGGAACTTCCAGGCTTTGAACGGCTTCCCGTTTCGGCCTATCCGCTCGTGGCCGTAGAGCACCGGCCCGGGAGATGTTAGTTTTATCGCCGCGGCTATAAGCAAAAAGATCGGGGACAGTATCAGAGTCATCAGTATAACAAAAAGGATGTCTATGAATCGCTTAAAAAAAAGATTCCAGGGCATTTTGAGTTTATGTATCGTGGCGAGACCGAGTACACCGTCAAAATCGCGTATGGACATCCAGATATTGGCGCTGCTGAAAAAATCGGGGATGAGCACGTTGTAACGGAACGCGGACACCGAGTAGTTGAGTATATGCGCCAGTTCTTCCTGACTCAAGCCCGGCATCGCCACTATCGCCATTTTTATATTGAAGCGCCGCACCAGTTTCGGCCCGAGAGAGGTGTCATGTATGATGGGTACGCCGCGGTACCCGTCGCCGGCCGCCGGGTCGTCGTCGAGAATAAGCACCGGGACATAGCCGGTCGCCTTCCCATGGATGAGATGGTCAACCACGATGCGGCCCATGCTTCCCGCGCCGTAGATCACCGCGGGGATACCCGAAAGGTGCGCGCGGCGGAGGAAGCGGTGCATCCTGCCGCGGAAAAACAACAGTATGACCGGAGAGCACACGAAACTGATGATGAACGCTATCGAGATCGCGCCGAACTCCATATCCTCGATGGAGCGGGAGACGATGATGCTCCCATGCGCGAGGAGAGACGCGTACGTGAAGCGGCGCAGTTCTTCCGCGGGCGCAAGGGAAACGCCGGGATACAACTGCATTACCTGAAAAAATATGATGAAGATCGGTATGTAGGGCCAGTACGTAACAAATGACGAAAAGTTGATCGCGCTCATATCCCATGCGTTGACAATGAAGAACCCCGCTCCGAAACAGAGCATAGCCGCCAGCATATCCGAGACGACAAGGGCGGTGGCCGTGAGAGCGGAACTGGTACGCCGGTAACGTTTCCGGT
>JAISTO010000049.1 GCA_031272575.1 Treponema sp.
CTACACGAATTTACGCGAATATTACTCTTAATAAAATTCGCGTTCATTAGCATAATTCGCGGTTAAATTCTTAAAATCCTGTTTCTTCAGAGTGGGCTAAAGATATGGGACAAGTTTAGGTTTGAACGCGGGGTGAAGAAGTTTGAATCCCCGCCGAAAATAAGTAATCTTTAAAACAGTCCACAGATACACACAGATAGCGCAACTTCGTTGCGTCACCGATTGCGCAATCATGTTGCGTCACCAATTAAAGGCACGATTAGTAATAAAAAATCTGTGTTTATTTGTGTAAATCTGTGGACAAATTTTTAATGTTAACTTTTTCGGAGTGAGATCAGTTTTATTCCGCTCTACTCCTCCCCCTGCGCCGCGAGCCAGGCGTCGATTTCCGCGGCGGGGTGCAGAGCGCCGGAGTCAACCCCCGGGCAGGAGGAAGCGGCCGCGCGCCAGGCTTCCCTGGAGACGAGGTTCCGGGGCCAGAAGGGGAAGGCCCTGCATTGCAGGGGGCGCGCCTCGTAGACCGTGCAGCCGTCATTCCACAAGACGCAGTCGAAGTCCGCTTTCTCCTTAAGCGACAGGCGCGACGCGCCGTCCACTTTGCGGCAGTAGGCCGCGAGAAAAGCCTCGTCCGTCATCCGCAGGCAGCGCGCCAGGCGGCGCACATCATCCTGCGAAAGAAACACATAGCCGCTTTCGTGCCTGCAGCAGTCGGAGCACCGCTTGCAGGTAAAGCGCAGCCCGCCTTCGGGCTCAAAAAAACGCGCACCCATACGGGAGGAGCGTAGCACAGGGGGGCAGGGAATGACAAGGGACACCCTTAGGGCGGCGCGTTTTCACTTGACAGTTTTTTTGGCTTTTGCTACCATGAGCCCGTGACAACCCTTCATTTTGATTGCTTTGCCGGCATCTCCGGCGACATGACGCTCGGGGCGCTGGCCGATCTCGGCGTCGGCGAGGAGGCGCTGCGGGCCGGCCTTGCCGCGCTGGGCCTTGACGGCTGGCGGCTCGATTTTTGCCGCGAGGAGCGCTGCGGCTTTTGGGGGACGCGGGCGCTCGTGCATATACACGCGCACGAACATACGCACGAACACGCGCATAGGGCCTGGAAAGATATACGCGGCCTCATAGAAAACTCTGGCCTCGAAGAGGGGGTAAAGGCGCGGGCCCTGGCGATCTTCGGCTGCATTGCGCGCGCCGAGGCCGAGGTGCATGGCGTTTGCGAGGATGCGGTCACCTTTCACGAGGTGGGGGCGCTCGACTCGATCATCGATATAGTGGGCGCGGCCTTTTGCCTCGAATACCTCCATCCGGATAAAATCACCTGCGGCCGGATAGAACTGGGCGGGGGTACGGTCGAGTGCGCGCATGGCGTTATCCCGGTGCCGGCCCCGGCGACGGAGCGTATCCTGCGGGGGTGTCCGGTGCGGACCGGCGGCTTCGACAGCGAGATGACGACGCCGACCGGCGCGGCTATCCTTGCGGCGTCGGTGGACGAGTGGGTCACCGGCCCCGCGTCCTTCAGGGTGACGCGAAGCGGCGCCGGCATCGGGTCGCGCAGACTCGCAAAGCCGAACATACTCCGCGTCTCGCTTCGCGAAACGGAAAGCGCCGCGCCTGGGGCTCCCTATCAGAGCGAGGAACTGGTCATCCTCGAATCCAATATTGATGACATGACCGGCGAGGCGCTCGGCTTCTGCATGGATCGCCTCTTCGCCGCGGGCGCGCTCGACGTCACCTTTACGTCCTGCGTCATGAAAAAGTCGCGGCCCGGCATTATTGCGCGGGTGCTCGCGGCGCGGGAAAAAAGAGACGCGCTCATAGAAACATTTTTCCGCCACTCCGCCGCCGCGGGGCTCCGCGAAATTCCCTGCGCCCGCCTGTCCCTGCGCCGGGAAGAAAAAGTCCTCGATGGCGCGTTCGGGACGGCCCGCGAGAAAACGCTTTTTTGGGCTGAAACGCCTCTCCGCTCCAAGATCGAGTTTGACGACCGCGCCGCCCTCGCGCTGAGCGGCGGCTGCGCGCTGGACGCGGCGGAAGCCCGTATACGGGAGTCGAAAAAATGACCGCCGGTAAAGAAACTGACCTCTGGTACGCGGTGATAGACGAGGAGCGGCAGGACAGGACGGGCCGCCCGGAGGCGGTGTACTGCGAGGGAAAGACCCTCGAGCAGGCGGAGGCCGTTATATGCCGTATGCGGGAAAAGGGCATACCCGTCCTGGCGACCCGCGCATGCGAGGCGCTTGCTCTCCGTATCCGCGGCCGCTTTCCCGACGCGGCCTACGACAGCCTCTCCCGGCTCCTCAGCGTGGGGGTCTTCTGCCCGGCGGAGGAGCGCCGCGGCCTCGTGGCGGTGCTTGCCGCCGGCACCTCGGACCTGCCCGCCGCGCGGGAGGCGGCCCTTACCGCGGAGTTTTACGGCAGCACGGTGCGCTTAATCTGCGATGTGGGCGTTGCCGGCATACACCGCCTCTTCGAGCGCCTGCCGGAAATCCGCGCGGCGCGGGTCGTGGTTGCCGCGGCCGGCATGGAGGGGGCGCTCGCCTCGGTTACCGCGGGCCTCGTGTCCGCGCCCGTCATCGCGCTGCCGGTGAGCACCGGCTACGGGGCCGCGTTCGGCGGCCTCTCGGCGCTCCTCGGCATGCTCACCGCCTGCGCGCCGGGCGTTTCCGTTGTCAACATCGATAACGGCTTCGGCGCTGGCTACCAGGCGAGTCAGATCAATCTGCTGGGGGAGGGGAGGGGGGTACCAAAATGACACTATGCGACTGCCCGGTGGGGGCGGTGTTCAGGGTGCTGCGGGTGACCCTGCTGAAAGAGGTGGGGAAGCGCCTCGCGGACATGGGCTTTACCGAGGGGACCGAGGGGCTGGTGGTGCGCAGGGGCTTCCTGCGGGGGCCGCTCCAAATACGGATACGGGGCTGCGATATGCTGATACGGCGCTTCGAGGCCGCGGGCATAGAGGTGGAACCGCTATGAGCAGTTGTCATGAGACGCCGCCGCCCCGCGCGGGGCGGCATAGCGCGGCGCGGCGCGGGGCCGAAGGGGGCCTCCGCGTGGCGCTGGCCGGGAATCCCAACTCCGGCAAGACGACCCTCTTCAACGCGCTTACCGGCGCGCACCACAAGGTGGGGAATTATCCGGGGGTCACGGTCGAAAAACGGAGCGGCTTCTGCGTACGCGGCGGGAAGCGCTACTCGCTGGTCGACCTGCCTGGCATCTACAGCCTCACCGCGTACTCGCTGGACGAGGTCGTGGCGCGGGATTTCATCCTGGATGAAAAGCCGGACGTCATCCTCGACGTGCTCGACTCGACGAACCTCGAGCGGCACCTCTACCTCTGCCTGCAGTTTCAGGAACTGGGCATCCCGGTCGTGGCCGCGCTCAACATGAGCGACGAGGCCGAGGCGCGGGGCATCAGCGTCGACGCCGGCACCCTGTCCCGGACCCTCGGCATCCCCATGGTGAAGACCGTGGGCCCCAAAGCCGAGGGCCTTGACGCGCTCCTCGCCGCCGTCGACGAAGCCGCTGCCGCGGCCGCGCCGGGCAGGGGCGGCCGCGAGCGCCCCCTCCACGCGATCCGCTACGGCATGGAAATCGAGGAAAAACTGGAGTCAATCGAGCGCATGATCGCCGCGGACGCGGCCTTCACCCAAAAATATCCAACGCGCTGGCTCGCGGTGAAACTCCTCGAAAAAGACCGCAACGCGTACGAGCGCCTCGCGGGCCACGCGGACGGGGAGCGCATAGCGGCGGCCGCGCGCGCGGCCGCGGACTGGATAGGCCGGCACTTCGGCAAGGACAGCGAGATCATCGTCAGTGAGCAGCGCTACGGCTACATCCGGGGGGCGCTGAAAGAGGCGATCACGGTGCACAAGAAGGCGGATTTTTCCCTCACGGAAAAAGCGGATAAGATCATCATGCACCGGTACCTGGCCCTGCCGATCTTCGTGTTCGTGCTCTGGGCCGTTTTTCAGATCACCTTCCTCGTGGGCGCGTACCCCACCGCGGCGCTCGAGGCCTTCTTCGGCTTCCTGGGGGAGACCGCGCAGCGCCTCCTGCCGGAGGGGCTGCTCCGCTCCCTCATCGTGGACGGCATCATCGGCGGGGTGGGGGGCGTTTTTTCGTTCGTCCCGCTCATCGTCATCCTGTTTCTGCTTCTGTCGCTCCTCGAGGACCTCGGCTATATGTCCCGCGCCGCCTTCGCGACGGACAAGTTCCTGCACAGCATGGGCCTGCACGGGCAGTCCGTCTTCCCCATGATGCTCGGGTTCGGCTGCTCCGTGCCCGCCATCATGGCGGCGCGGACCCTCAAGAGCCGGCGTGACCGCATAGTCACCATATTGATAACGCCGCTTATGAGCTGCGGGGCCAAACTGCCCGTGCACACGCTCCTCGCGGCCGCGTTTTTTCCGCGCCACGCGGGGAATGCCGTCATGCTGATCTACGCGGTGGGGGTCGCGCTCTCGCTCGCCTGCGCGTTCCTGCTGAACAAGACGGTCCTGCGGGGGGACCCGACCCCCTTTGTCATGGAACTGCCCCCCTACCGCGCGCCGACCCTGCGGGGTCTCCTCTGGCACGTGTGGGAAAAGACCCTCCAGTATGTGAAGAAGGCCGGCACCGTCATCCTGGGCGCGTCCCTTTTGATCTGGGCGATCACGACCTTCCCGGCCTACCAGCCCGCGGAGGGGGAGCGCGCGGCCCTCGCCGCTCAGTACCGCGCCGCGCACACGGAGGAAGATGACGCGGCCGATGCGGCCGCCGCGGCCTGGGCGGACGCGGAAATAGCGGGCAAGGCCCTCGAGTATAGTTTCGCGGGGCGCATAGGCCATGCGATAGAGCCCGTGTTCCGGCCCCTCGGCTTCACCTGGAAGATCGCGGTCGCGGCCGTCACCGGTTTCGCCGCGAAGGAGGTGATCGTCTCCACCCTGGGGATACTCTACCGCGCCGGCGCTTCCGGGGAAGGGGAGGATGACGCGGATAGCGCCGGCCTCGAGAACGCGCTCCGCTCGGACGAGGCCATGCGGCCCCTCATCGCGCTCAGCCTCATGCTCTTCACGCTGATCATCCCGCCCTGCTTCGCGGCCCTCGGCGCGATAAAGGCGGAACTGGGGCTCAAGTGGGTGCTCTTCGAGTTCGCCTTTCTCTTCGCGCTCGGCTGGCTCGTCTGCCTGGGCGTGTTCCAGATAGGCCGCCTCGCGGGGTTTTAAACCCCGCGAGGCATTTTCGGGCTACTCGTCGAAGTCGACGGCGGGATCCGGCTCTTCGTCGTCGACGGCCTCGTCTTCGTCATCTTCGTCGTTGTCTTCATCCTCGTCTTCGTCTTCGAGGTCCGCGAGACTGCCCGCGTCTTCGTTGTCGAACAAGTTTTCCTCGTCCTGATCCGATTCCTCGTAGAACAGAATGCGGGAGCAGTAGGGACAGAACACGATCTGTTCGCCGGCCCGCACGTCGTTGGCAAACTGGATCGGCAGGATCATATGGCAGCCGGAACAGACCCCGCCCTTCAGCGCGACCATGCCTTTGCCCGCTTTGTTCCGCATGATCCGTTCAAACTTGAAGTAGACCTCCTGGTCTATACCCGCGATCAGGCCTTTTTCCTGTTCCTCGAGTTCCCGCACACGGGCGGATTTGGCCTCGACTTCCTCGGCGATCTCCTTGCCGCGCGCGGCAAGGTCATCCTCCAGATCCTTGATGCCCGCTATTTTGGCCTTGATGTCCTCGTCCAGTTCGGCGATCACGTTTTCCGCCTTTTGGAGGGACCTGAGGTTCTTCTGCTCGCGCGAGGCGGCATCGCGGCTTTCCCGTTCGAGAGCCTCGAACTCCCGCTGGGTTTTTACCGCGTCGATCTTCGACTCGGCCGCTTCCCGATCCGCCTCCGCCTGGTTCAGCAGTTCGCGGTATTCAACCGCGGTGGCTTTCGCCTGGTCGTAGGCGTTGTTCGTTTCGATCAGTTTTTCTTTCATGCGCGCGAGCAGTTCTTTCTGATCGTTTTGGATCTTCGGCGCTTCGATGATCCGGGATTCCAGTTCGAACTTTTCCGCAAGAATATCCTGCAGGGCTCGAAGGGTTTCAAAGGTTTGTACAGTTTCCATTTACGGTTCCTTTCTAATGGTCCAGATAGTCCTTGAGTTTGCGGCTCCGCTTCGGGTGCCGCAGCCGGCGGAGCGCCTTCGCCTCGATTTGGCGTATGCGCTCACGGGTAACGTCGAAAATGAGGCCGACCTCTTCCAGCGTAAGTTGAAAGCCGTCGTCCAGGCCGAAGCGCATCTTGAGCACGTCCTGTTCCCGTTTGGGAATAGTGGCGAGTACGCTGTCGACCTGCTCTTTGAGCAGGTTGTGCGCGGTAAGGCTGGCGGGGTTCTTCACTTCCTTGTCCTCGATGAAGTCCGCGAGGAGCGCGTCCTCCTCATCGCCCACCGGGGTTTCAAGGCTGATAGGCTCGCGGGCGACGCTTTTTACCTGCTTTACCCGCTGGCTCGTCCAGCCGAGGCTGTCGGCGATCTCCTCGTCGTTCGGCTCCCGCCCCAGCGCCTGCATCAACTGCCGCGTCTCCCGCGACACGCGGTTGATCTGGTCGATCATGTGGACCGGCACACGGATAGTCCGCGACTGGTCCGAGATCGCCCGCGTGATCGACTGGCGTATCCACCAGGTGGCGTATGTGGAAAACTTGAAGCCCTTCTGGTACTCGAACTTGTCCACCGCCTTCATAAGGCCGATGTTTCCTTCCTGCACCAGATCGAAGAAGTGGATGCCCCGGTTCGTGTACTTTTTGGCGATGGACACCACGAGCCGCAGGTTCGCCTCGGTGAGTTTGTCCTTCGCGTCTTTTTTGACGGCCCTGCCCCAACTGATCTCCGCCGCCATGCGGTCGATGTTCTCGACGGAGGCTTCGAACTCGGCCTCGAACTGGCTGAGTTTTTTGTCCGTCAGTTGCATCTGGCGGATGCGCTCTTTTATCTCGCCGGCGTTGAGCCCGAGCCGCTCCTCGATGCGCTCCCGCTCCTCGCGCATAGTGAGGCCCCGGCCCAGTGCGCGCAGTTCCCGCGGACCGGTTACCTGGAGCACACTCGCGCTGCGTTCCTGCTCCTTTTTGAAGCGCTTGATCGCCTTCGAGGTCAGGATGTATTTTTCGGAGAAGGTCTCGATCTCCTCCGGCCGGATGTTGATGTTTTCGATGACCTTCATTACCCGTCCGCGGATTGCGTTCAGGTCCCGGTCTTCCGGGATGCTGCCCCCGCGAATAATCACCTTGCGCTTCGTTTCCACGTAGCTTTTGAGGTCCTGCACGATGGGGCGGAGTTCCTCTTTGTAGTTCTGGCTCAAGCGCCGGCGCTCGGCCATGTACTCGGTGAACTCCTTCCTCGGCATATTCAGCGTCTTCAGATCGCGTTTCGAAAAAATCCGCTGCGCGATATGAAAGAACTCCGGGATAATTATCCCCGAATTCCGAATTACCCCCCTGACGATGTTGTCACCCTCTTCCATTTGTTTGGAAAGGAGGACTTCCTGTTCCGCGGAGAGGAGGTTTTCCCGGCCTATCTCTCTGAGATAGTACCGGATCGGATCGTCCGTAGAAACGTCTTTTTTGTCCGTTATACGCTTCTTTTCAGCCGGCGGTTTTATGTCCCCGTCATCCTCCTCGACGAGCGAAACATGGTTCCGCTCGAGGAGGGCGAGCACCTCGTCAATCTTGTCGGTATTGGCGATATGCTCCGGCAAGAGTTCCTGCAGTTCCTCGTAGGAGAGGGACTTCTTGTCCTTTGCATATTCCAGTAGTTTGACAACAGCAGGATCGAGCTGTAAGTCATTCATTGGTTCCTTCCTTATGGTACTACGGTACCATTAGCAATTGATTGCAACTCCTTATCTACGTCCATCTTTTCTTCGAGCAAGGTCTTTTCCTCCGCGCGGTCCGCCGGATCAGACGAGCCCTTCAAGCGGCGAAGGGTTCGCGTGATTTCGCTTATGCGGCGCCTCAGCCGCTTTTTGCGGATTTCCCGAATGCCGTCTTCCAGTAACTGCGCAGGATTAACGAAAAACTCTTTTGACGCCGCGTGCTGTATGAGAAACTTTTTCAGCACCTCGGAAGATATACGGGCCAGAAGGCTGTCGAGCCCGACCTCTTCGTGCGCAAAGCACTCTTCGAGCGCAATAAAAATTTCTTTTGCCGCGGGGTCGTCAATTTCGTTGATCGCGACCTCGTTACGGAATGTGGCGTACAAGTTCGGGTTCAGCGCTGCCACGCAGAGCAGAAACACTTCCTCGTTCAACCGAATAGACGCTGTTTGTTGGGACCTTTCCTCCTTCGAGTACCGTGTTCCTCCCTGGCTGCTGGACCGGCTTTGCCGGCGATGATAGTCCGCGGCAAAGGCCGCGGGGTCTACCCCCAGGCCGTCGGCCGCGGCTTTTATGCAGGCCTCGCGCGACACCTCCGAGTCGAGAGACTCGACATAGGGGAACAAAAAAGCGGCCGCCCTGGCCATGCCCCCGGTAGTGGATGTGTCGAACGACGCCCGCGCCCGCGCCATTAAGTACTCACTATCAAGTATAGTATTTTTTACAGATTTTTTCAAGACCTCCGGGCCGAAATGTTGCAATATATCGGCGGGATCTTTCATATTGACTGATGCGTCTTTCGAAGGCGCGGTCACCGCGGCCTCGAGGCCCCCCTTCCGGCAGGTGAGGATAGCCTTCACCGCCGCGTTCTGCCCTGCCGCGTCCGTATCGAACACGAGGATGGCCTTTTCCGCCCAGCGGCGGAGCAGTTTGGCCTGGCTGTCGGTAAAGGCCGTGCCGAGCGGGGCCACCGCGTTGGTCACTCCGGCCGCATGCAGGGCCAGCACGTCCATGTAGCCCTCCGCGAGGTAGACCTCGCGGGTGCGGCGTATCTCCGGCACGGCCTTGTCGATGGCGAAGAGGGTCTCGCCCTTGCGGTAAATGGCCGTTTCCGGCGAGTTGAGGTACTTCGGCGGGGGCGCGCGCCCGGCGGCGGCCGCCGCGGCCTCGGCAGCGGGCATGACGCGGCCCCCGAACGCGGCCACGCGGCCCTGGCGGTCGCTTATGGGGAAGATGAGCCGGTCCGCAAAGAGCGGATAGCCGCTATGCCGCATGGAAAAAAGGCCCGAGGCCGCGAGAAACTCGTCGCTGTAGCCCTTTTTGCGCAAAAACGCATGCAGCCAGGAGGGGGGCGCGGGCGCATAGCCCAGGTTGAAGCGCTCGAGCATATCCTCGCCTATGGCGCGGGACAGGATATACCCCTTCGCGGCCCTGCCTTCGGGCTTTTGCATTAAGCAGTGATGGAACGCGCCCGCGAGCCGGCGGTAGAGGTCGAAGAGTTGCTCCTTCCTGGACGCCTCCGCCGCGGCCCGCGCGTCCTCCTGCCCGCTCCCGCCCTCGTAGGCCAGTTGCACGCCGGCCTTTTTCGCCAGCGTTTCCAGTGCCTCGCGATAGGTCAGTTTGTCCATCTCCATGACAAAATCGATGAGGGATCCGCCCTTGTGGCAGCCGAAGCAGTAGTACATCCCGCGCTCCGGGTTCACCGTGAAGGAACTGGTTTTTTCATGGTGAAAGGGACAGAGCCCCCACCAGCGGCCGCTCCGTTCGGTTAACTGAACGTACTCGGAGACGATCTCCACCGCGTCGAGGCGCTCGTTCAGTTCCGCTATGCTCGCCTGGCTTATCAGCGACATCTAGGGGCCCTTCGTGTAGAGGATGTCGGAATCTTTGTGCGCGTTGAAGGTGCTGGAGAAATGGTGCTTGCCGGTCTCGGGATCTATCAACCTGAAAAAAAAGAACTTGCTCTCCGTGGGCGCGAAGGCCGCGCTGATGGCCGTCTTGCCCGGCGAGCAGATCGGCCCGGGGGGGAGGTCGCGGTAGAGGTACGTGTTGTAGAGGCTTTTTATGCGGGTGTCCTCGGTGCTGATCACCTTCGGGTGGGGCCGCCCCTGTATCTCGGTGATGATGTACTCGACCGTCGCGCAGGACTGGAGCCCCATGCCGATGCGGAGGCGGTTGTAAAAGACGCCCGCCATAATTGGCGCCTCTTCGGCCAGGCGGTACTCGCGCTCCACTATGCTGGCCAGGATCACCTTCTGGTTGAGTTCGTCCGCGCTGAGCCCCGCGGACTGGGGGGCGTATTCGGCGAGGCGCGCGAAAAAGGTGTCCGCCATGGCGCGGACTACCCGCTCGGCCGAGAGCCCCAGGGTGAAAAAGTAGGTGTCCGGGTAGAGGTAGCCTTCCATCGAGGCCCCGGGTACGCGGTACGCCTCGCGGATTGCGGGGTTCCGCGCCGCCGCGAGAAAGTCCTCCTCGCCGCAGACGCCGGCCTCCTGCAATATGCGGGCCGTCTTTTTCAGCGTCGTGCCCTCGGCAAGGGTCACCTTAACCTGCAGTTGCTCGCCGTTCACCAGGGCCTCACGCAGCGCCATGGTCGTGGCCGGGGGCTCGAGCCGGTAGAGTCCGGCCTTAATGAAGCCTTCGCTGTCGAAGCGCCAGAGGAAGCGCCAGAAATCGACGCTGCGGATCACCTTCGCGCCCGCGAGCCTGCGCCCCACGGAGACGCCGCTTTCCCCCTCCTGCACCTCCACCAGGAGCCCCCCCGCGCCGTCGAAGCGCATACGCTCCTCGTCCGCGGGGATCACAGGCCCGCCGCGGGGGGGGCTGTTCAGGAAGAGGAAAGCCGCAAAGGCCGCGGCCCCCAGCACGAGGAGCACGGCGAGCGCGGTACTGATAAGACGGAATAGGATACGTAGAATTCGTGGCATGCTGTGTCCTTTTTAGGATGAAGTATAGCGCAGACGCCGGACGTTAATCAAGGCCCCTCTTGACATTTATTTACGCATACTGTAGAGTAGAAAAGTAAAACTTTTATAAGGAGAAAAAATGCCCTGCGGAAGAAAGCGCAAACTGCGGAAAATTGCGACTCACAAGCGCAAGAAAAAGCTGCGGAAGAATCGTCACAAGAACAAGTGACGATCTGCCTTCCTGCTCTGCGGCCCTGTAAGGCACGGTAAAACGATGGTTCAGCGCCTTATTATGGTTCTTGTTACCCTACGCCCCTTCTTCGATGTGGCGATCCTCGCGTTCCTCTTGTACAAGGGCTACACGCTCTTGCTCAAGACACAGGGGGTGCAATTGTTGAAGGGCGCGGGGCTCCTCGCGGTGGTCTACGGGATCGCCACGGTCTGCAAATTCGCGACCCTCCAGTGGATCCTCAACGCGCTCGCGCCCGGGCTCCTCATCGCGGCCGCGATCGTGTTCCAGCCGGAACTGCGGCAGCTCTTCCTCCGTCTGGGGCAGGGCGAACTGTTCCGGCCTGGCGTCGCGCCCCGGCTCGGCCGGCTCGACGCGGTAATCACGGCGGCGGAAATCCTCTCGCAGCAGCGCCGCGGTATGCTGATCGTCTTTCCCCGCAAGGTCAGCCTCAAGCACATCGCGGAAACCGGCACCCGCCTGAACGCGGACATATCGTCAAGCCTTATCGTCACGGTGTTTCAGTTTGACGGCCCGCTTCACGACGGCGCCATGCTCATCCAGAACAACAAGATCACGGCGGCCGGCTGCTTCCTGCCCCTCTCGGAACAGCAGGATATCAAAAAAACCTTCGGGACGCGGCACCGGGCCAGCCTCGGTATGTCAGAGCAGTCGGATGCGGTCGTGCTCGTCGTCTCCGAGGAGACGGGCGCGATCAGCCTCGCCTACGAGTCGCGGCTCTACTACGACCTGAGCCCCTTGCAGGTCACGAAAAAACTGCGCGCGTTTCTGGAAAAGGGCTCCCGCCTTGGGGCCGAGGACCCGCAGTTCGAGCAAGACCCAACCGTCACCCTAAAGGAGGCCCCCGATGCGGCTGCTTAGTCCCCGAGCGCTCCTCGCGCGGGCGGTGTACAACTGGCCTGCCAAGGTGCTCTGCACCGCGCTCGCGCTCTTTCTCTTCGTGTTCCACAAATTGAACACCCAGCAGACCCGCGTTTTTTCGGTGCCCCTGCGCATCGTGCAAAACGAGACCCTGAACCTTTCGGACGATTACCAGAAGACGATACGCATAAACCTGCAGGGGAGCAGCGAGGACATCATCGCTATCGAAGAGGCTGATATTGACGTCTACCTCGACCTGACGCGCCTCGACAAGCCCGGGCGGTACCGTGTGCCGCTGCGCATGAACCGCTACGGTAACGCGCTCGAGGGGAACGTGCGTATCGACATGGACCCGCAGGATATCATGCTGACCCTCGAAATGCCGCCCGCGCCGCCCGCGCCGGAGGAGCCCGCGCCCGAAGCGGCCGCTTCGGAGGCGGTCCCGGACGAGGCCCTCAGATGATCGTCGGCATAGGGGTCGATGTGGTGCATGTGAGCCGCATGGAACGCTGGCGGAGCATACCGGGCCTTACGGAGCGCTACTTTGACCCGCAGGAACTGCGGGAGGCGCTGGCCAAGGGGAGCGCCGCTACGCTTGCGCTCGCCGCGCGCTTCGCCGCGAAGGAGGCCTTCGGCAAGGCGCTCGGCACCGGGCTCGCGGGCCTCGCGCTCAAGGACATCCGGGTGCGCAATATGCACAACGGCAAGCCGCAGATCGTGCTGGCCGGCGCCGCGCTTGCCGCGCTGGGGCGCAGCGGCGCGGATACGGTGCACATATCCCTGACCCACGAAAGTGACAACGCGATAGCAATGGTGGTATTGGAATGCAGGAAGAACGGGAACTGAAAATATCCTTCTTTTCGAAGGAGGAGTACCGCTGCCCGGCATGCGGGGCGGCGTTTAAGCGGGAAGAGTTGCTGTCCGGGAGCGGGCGCCTCATAGCGGGCGACCTGACGGACGAACTGCACCGGCTCTACGAGCCCTCGGCCAAATTCGGCGAGATACACCCGCTCATCTACGCGCCGACGGTCTGCCCGGAGTGCTGGTTCGCTTCGCTGGACAAGGAGGACTTCAGCGCGCTGCCGGAGGCCTCCCGCGGCAAGGCCAGGGCGGAGGAGGACGAGCGCCGCGTGGACGTGCTGCACGCGTTTGCGGGCACGGACTTCAGCAAAAACCGCACACTCATTTCCGGCGCGGCCGGGCACTACCTCGCGCTGCGCTGCTACGATCACTACCCAAAGGAGTTTTCCCCCACGATAAAGCAGGGCATCGCGGCGCTCCGCACCGGCTGGCTTCTGGACGAACTGAATCGCGTATACCCCGGCCAGCACTTCGACTGGCTCGCGGTGCTCTTCAAAAAGAAGGCCTGCTTCCTCTACGGCGAGGCCCTCGCCCGCGAGCAGGCCGGGGCCGAGACCCTCTCCGGGCTAAAGACCTTCGGCCCGGACACCGACAAGAACTACGGCTACGAAGGCTTCCTCTACCTCGTGGGGCTGCTGCGCCTCCGCTACGGGTCCCGCGAAAATCAGCATGAGTGGGAAAGCCGCCTCGAAGAGGCGAAGCGCAGCATCGCAAAAATGTTCGGTTTGGGAAAAACCTCCAAAAAGAAGCCGGGCCCCCTCCTCGAACACGCCCGCAATCTCTACGACGACATCGGCAAGGCCCTAAACGAGGCGGACGAGTAGGGGGGGGGAGTAGGGAGTAGGGAATAGGGAGTGGCTAGTGGGGTGCTCTCAATTTGCAGGTTGCGCGTACTACCGGCAAACTGTCCGGTAGTAATCGCAGCCTACGAGTCAAGCGCACCCTATTCCCTATCCACCCGCGCCCCCTTCCCTTCCTACCCCCGTCCCCGCTACAATCTCCCCATGATGTCCCTCTGGTTCCTCGGGAACACCCTCGACTGTTTCGCGCTCCTGCTCGCGGCCTCGCTCGGCGCCGCGCTCAGTTTCCGGGGCGGGGCCTTCAACCTCGGCGGCGAGGGGCAAATCTACCTCGGGGGCCTCGCCGCGGCCCTCACGCTGCAAGCCCTTCCCGGCCCGGGGCCCCTCGCGCTCACGGCCGCCGCGCTCGCCGCCCTCGCGATCGGGGCCCTGCTCGGCGGGCTCTGCGGTCTGCTGCACAAGACCCTCGCGGCTGACCCCCTCATCACGACCTTCCTCCTCTCCGCCGCGCTCAGCCCCCTCGCCGATGCCCTCATCGGCGGCCCGCTCCGCGACCCGCGAGGCAGCCTCCTCGCGCTTCCCCCCCTCGCCGCGGGGCGCGTCCTGCCGCGTCTGCTCCCGCCCTCGCGGCTCAGCGTCTCCCTCCCCGCGGCGCTCCTCCTCGCCGGGGCCTTTCACGCCTTCGTCAAACGCACCGTCCCCGGTTACCGCTATCGCGTCGCGGGCGCGGCCCCCGATTTCGCCCGTTACGGCGGCATCGACCCCCTGATGACACGCGCCTGGGCCCTCGCCGCCTCCGGCGCCCTCTTCGGTCTCGCCGGCTTTTTCGCGGCAGCCGGCACCTACGGCCGCTGTCACATCGGCTTCCCCGGCGGCCTCGGCTGGAACGCGATCGCCTGCGCCCTCATCGCCCGAAGCGCGGTCCCGGCCCTCATCCCCATCTGCCTCGCGTACGCGTCCCTCGAAGCGGGCATCGACGCCGCCGCCCTCGCGGGGGGGCTCGGCTTTGACACGAGGGCCTTCATCCGTGCCGCGGCCCTCTTCCTTGCCGCGATGCTTTTTATAAAGGAGGGGGGGCGATTACCATGCCGCGGATCGGCTGAGCATCGCCCCCTCGTCCGCCCCCCCTGGGGGCGCACGGCCTTGCTGCGCAAGGACTCGTTGCGCCCCACCCCCCAGGCGGAGCCCTCATGACCGCCGCGCTCCTCAACGCCGCCGCCCCGCTGGTCCTTGCCAGCCTCGCGGCCTTCCTCTCTGACCTCTCCGGTGCGCTCGGCGTCTTCATCGAGGGGGCGGTCATGCTCGGGGCGTTTTTCTCATGGGCCTTCGCGTACGGGACCGGCTCCGCGCCGGGGGGCATCCTGCTTGCCTGTGCGCTTTGCGCCGCCCTCGGATGGGGTCTCGCGCGCTTCACGAGGGCCGCCGGCGCGAACCCGTTCATCGCGGGGCTTGCCTTCAATGCCCTGGCGGCGGGCCTCACGGAGGCGCTCGCCGCGGCCTGCTTCGGCACGAGGGGCGTCCTGCGCGCCCCCCCGGTGACGGCAAGCCCCCTCCTCTTCGGGCTAAGCCCCTTCGCGTACCTTGCGGCGGCCTGCGCGGGGCTCGCGGCCTTTTTCGTCAGCAGGACGCGGGCCGGTCTCGCCCTCCGCGCGAGCGGCCTCTCGTTCGACGCGGCGCGTGAGCGGGGCCTCACCCCCTGGGCCTGGCGCGAAGGGGCCTGGGCCGCCGCCGCGCTGCTGGCCGCCCTCGCCGGCGCGGCCCTCACTTTTCGGGTCGGGGCCTACACGCCGGGGAGCAGCGCGGGCCGCGGCTGGATAGCGCTCGCCGCCGTGTACCTCGGCGCGCCCTGGGGCCGGGGCTCCGCGGCCGCCCGCCTCTGGGCCTGCGTCCTCGCCGCGCTCCTCTTCAGCGCCGCCGAGCGCGCCGGCCTCGCCCTCCAGCGCTCCGGCCCCCTCCCCCCCACCGCCCTCGCCGCCCTCGCCCCCCTCGCGGCGCTGGGGCTGTATGTCACCTCGCTGGCTTTGGGGAAGGGGGATAGGGAGTAGGGGGCGCAGAGCGCTTGGGGAGTAGGGAGTGGGGAATTGGGACTTGAGCCCACTCCAAAAAGTCAGCAATTAAGTAAGTAAACGCGAATGAACGCTAATGTGGCGATATATCGCCCGAATTATCGCGAATAATTCTTAAAATTCGCGTTCATTCGGTAGCAACGAAGTTGCTGCTAATTCGCGGACCGCATTTATGCGGCAAATTCTTGAATTCCTGACTTTTCGGAGTAGACTCAAGTTGCCGTTGCTAATGCAGGATATGCAGGGCAGGCGGTCTTTTTTCTTTTTTGACAATAGGGTATACTCCTCCCATGGCAAATGACCTTTCCGCGTGTCCGGGGCCGCGGCGGCCAGGGCCGCTGGGCGAAGACAGGGCGGCGGAGTTTCTCGAGGCGAAAGGGTATCGCATAGTGGCGCGGAACTTCCGGTGCAGACGGGGCGAGGTGGATATTATCGCGCTCGACGGGGACGTGCTCGTGTTTGTCGAGGTGAAGGCCTGGCGCCGCTACGGCTTCGATTCGCTTGAACATGCGGTAAACATAAAGAAACAGCGCAAAATCATGCATACCGCGGAATTTTTTCTGTCCCACAGTCAAATATATGACTATAAGTCAATACGCTTTGATGTCATTTTTATTGGGACAGCGGAAATGACGCACCTCGTATCCGCGTTTGTGGCAGATGGGTAAGGGGCGGCGCGCCGCGGAGGGCGCGGCACACAGTACCCCACTTGACAAAAAAAATCATTTTTTGCTATACTAACAGCATAGGGGCTGTAGCTCAGTTGGCTAGAGCGTTTGAATGGCATTCAAAAGGCCGCCGGTTCAATTCCGGCCAGCTCCAATGCACGGTAAGGAGACATAATGAAGAAACGAGTCTTTGCGGCAGCGGGGGCGCTGCTTTGCGGCGTCCTCTGGGCGCAGATTCCCGGGGGGCAGGGGTTTCCGGGGTCAGGCGGCCTGCCCGGGGGCGGCATTCCGGGGATGGGCGGCATTCCCGGGGCGGCAGGCGGCGCGGAGGCAGCGGAAGCCCGCATCCACAGCGACATGGCTATGATGAAACTGGACGGCCTTATCCCGCTGCGCTTCGGAAACGCGCTCGACGGCAGCGCCATACCCGGCGCGTCGGTCGAGATCGTCGGGGTGGGCACTTTTTTCACCGACGCCCGCGGCATAGCCGCCTTCCCGGTGCAGCCGGACGGCGCCTATCAACTCATCTTTACCAAACAGGGGTTCATTCAAACCCCCCTCGACTTCAAAATTCAGACGGGGCAGGTCATCTTCAACTGGTTCTCGATCTCCCCCGGGCTCCTCGGCGACTACCGCTTCGTCCTCAACTGGGGCGACAAGCCAAAAGACCTCGACATACACCTGGAAAAGGCCGGGGGCTATCACATTTCCTACCAAAATATGCGCGAATACTCGGACGAGGAGGCGAAACTCGACCGGGACGACCGGGACTCCTACGGCCCGGAAACGGTTACCCTGGCAAAACTCGAGGCAAAGGCGGTCTATCACCTTTACATAGTCGATTACACGAACAGCGGCAAGCGCAACTCGACCGCGCTCTCCGAGTCGGGCGCCACGGTGCTCGTGTATAACCAGAACCGGCTGCTCCGCGCGTTCCGCGTGCCGCAGGGCAAGGGTTTCCGCTGGAATGTGTGCAAGATCGAGCGGGGCGCGGTCGTCCCCGTCAACACGGTGACCGGTCAATAATGAGCGAGCAAAGGGCAGGCGGCCCGAACAAACCGCAGTTCCCCTTCGGGGGGGGCAAGGGGCCGAATCTCTCCGGGTGGAAGCCGCCCGGGGGCTGGCGCTTCACTATCCTCTATATCGTCATCCTCATCGCGGCGCTGTCCTTTTTCAACAACCTCACGTCGCGGGCGGCAAGCCCGATCATCCCCCTTTCCGAATTCAGGACGAAGATCGAGCAGGGCGCGATAAACGATGTGGACATCACCGAATCGTACTTCATCGGGCGCACTATCGTGGCCAGGGCACAGCAGGACCCCTCCGCGCTCTCCCGTGTGCCCGCGTGGCTTCGGCCCTTCGTCAGTATGCGGCAGGCGGCGGGCGCGAACGAGGTAAAAAATGAATGGCGCAGCGCCGCCATCCTTACCGAGGGCTTCATCGAATTCCTCAACGAACAAAAGGTCACCTACCGCATGGTGCCAAAAAGCCCCCTTATCAGCGTACTGCTCGGCTGGGTCGTGCCTATCCTCTTTTTCTTTTTCCTTTGGCGGGTGTTGATGCGGCGCATGGGCTCGCTCGGGGGGGTGCTCTCCGTGGGGCAGAGCAAGGCCGTCATCGTGGCCGAGGGGGGCATAAAGACGCGCTTTGCGGATGTGGCCGGGGTCGACGAGGCCAAAGAAGAGTTAATGGAGGTGGTCGACTTCCTCAAGGCCCCCAAAAAGTACACGGATATCGGGGGGAAGATACCGCGGGGGGTGCTCCTCGTGGGGCCGCCGGGCACCGGCAAGACGCTCCTGGCGCGGGCCGTGGCGGGCGAGGCCGGGGTCTCCTTCTTCCGCATATCCGGCGCCGAGTTCGTCGAGATGTTCGTCGGGGTGGGGGCCGCCCGCGTCCGCGACCTCTTCAAGCAGGCCCGCGAGCGGGGCCGGTGCATCATCTTTATTGACGAATTGGACGCTATCGGCAAGAGCCGCCTCAACTCGATTGCGGGCGGCAACGACGAGCGGGAGCAGACCCTCAACCAACTGCTCGTCGAGATGGACGGCTTCGACGCGGCCGCAGGCATCATCGTGCTGGCGGCCACCAACCGCCCGGACGTGCTCGACCCGGCGCTCCTGCGGCCCGGCCGCTTCGACCGGCAGGTGCTCGTCGACCGCCCCGACCTGAAGGGCCGCGAGGCGATACTCCGCATTCACGCGAAGCCGGTCAAACTGGACGCGGCGGTAGACCTGCACGGCATCGCCAAGATGACGTCCGGCTTCTCCGGCGCGGACCTGGCCAACATCGTCAACGAGGCCGCGCTGCTTGCGGTGCGGGGCGGGCGCAAAGAGGCCGGCCAGAAGGACTTCGAGGAGGCCATCGAAAAAACGCTGGCCGGTTTACAGAAGAAGACCCGCGTCCTCAAAGAGGAGGAGCGCCGGCTCACGGCCTACCACGAGGCGGGACACGCCCTCGTCGCGGCCTTCACTCCCAACTCCGACCCAGTGCAAAAAATCTCCATTATTCCGCGGGGCTTCGCGCTCGGCTACACCATGCAGATGCCCCTCGAAGACCGCTACATGATCACCCAGTCCGACCTCCTCGGCCGCATCGACGTGCTTCTGGGAGGCCGCGCCGCGGAGGAACTGGTCTCCGGCGAGTACTCGACCGGCGCGGCCAACGACCTCACCAAGGCCACGGACATCGCCCGCAAGATGATCACCGATTACGGCATGAGCGAGCGCTTCCGCAACGTGGCGCTGACGCGCCGGGGCGCGGGCAGCATAGGCCGCGAACAGCAGCAGAGCCAGGAGCCGGTCTTCCAGCGCGAGTACGCGGAAAGCACCCAGCAGTATGTTGACGAAGAAATGGCGCGGATCATGGAGCGGGAACTCGCCAAGGCGCAGGCTATCCTCGCGAAGCACCGCGCGGTACTCGACAAAACCGCGCTCCTGCTCCTCGACAAAGAGACGATCGACGAAAAGGAATTCAAGGCCATTCTGGCGGAGGAATAAGTAACACCAGATTGGATATCTTTGCCTACTAACGACAAGTTCGTGTGGTTGCGGCAACTATGTTGCCGTTGAGGTTCGTGGTTTTTTCTTAAAAATCTTGTTGATTTGATGCTTATCATTGTTGAATTTTAAATTACTGCTTCGCACCACCGCCCTTGCGTTACCCGCCCCACTCCGCTATACTCTCTCCATGGACTTTTCACGAAAACTGCCCATCGGTATTCAGGACTTTGAAAAACTCCGTACCAATGGGTTTTTGTATGTTGACAAGACCGAGTACCTCTATCGTCTTGTAAATGAGGGGACGGTCTACTTCCTCGGCCGGCCGCGGCGCTTCGGTAAGAGCCTTCTGCTCTCGACGCTCAAGGCTTACTTCGAGGGAAAACGGGATCTCTTTACGGGGCTCGCCATCGAAAAACTCGAGCGGAACTGGACGCCGCGTCCGGTCATCCACATCGACTTCAATTTCGGCACATTTACCGATTTCGCGGGCTTCCTGGCCGGCCTTGATGATATGCTGCGCCAGATCGAAGAGAAGTGGGGCGGCAATGCAGGCGATGTCACTCCCGCAGGCCGGTTTTTTAGCGTCATCCGCAGGGCCGTGGAGCAGTGCGGGCAGAAGGCCGTCTTGCTCATCGACGAGTACGACAAGCCCCTGCTGGCCCACATCGAATCCGGCCAGGTGCAGGAGGACATCCGCGCCGCACTCAAATCCTTCTACGGGGTCTTGAAGAGCGCGGACCCTTACCTGCAGTTTGTGCTCCTTACCGGCGTTACCAAGTTCTCGCAGGTGAGTGTCTTTAGCGACCTCAACCAACTGTGGGATATCTCCCTGGAAAAAGCCTACGCGGGGCTCTGCGGCATCACCGAGGAGGAACTGACCACTCTGTTCGATCCGGAACTGCGCGCTTTAGGCGAAGAGCAGCATTTGACCTACGAGGAGACCCTCGCGGAAATGCGCGCCAGTTACAACGGCTACTGCTTTGCCCTGGGGGCGCCAACGGTGTACAACCCCTTCAGTGTCCTGCGCACACTGGCAAGCCGCAGTTTCCGCTACTACTGGTACCAGACCGGCACCCCGACCTTCCTGGTTAAGATGATTCGTGAGCAGAGCATCGACATCACCACGTTCGTGTCAGGGATCACGCTTGAGTGCGAGCGCCTCACCGATTACCGCTTCAGCGGCGGCAGCCCGATACCGGTGCTCTACCAGGCGGGCTACCTCACGATCAAGGGCGAGGATGACCGGGCGGGGCTCTACACTCTGGGCTTCCCCAACGGCGAGGTCAAGTACGGGTTCTTGCGGCAACTGCTGCTGGACTGCCTGCCCCCAAATGGGGAAGTGGGGAATAGGGAGTAGGGAGTGGGGGGGGGCGCGGCGCGTAGGCGCGGGGTGAGGGGGAGTGAGCGAAGGGCGAGGCGTGAACGGTGGACGGTGGAAAGTGGTGGACGCAGTTCGCGAGTCTCTGCTACTACCGGCATGCTGGTAGTACCACGAAAGACTTTCGCACAACTCCCTCTACCGTCCACCGTCCACTTTCCAC
>JAISTO010000061.1 GCA_031272575.1 Treponema sp.
ACTAATCGTGTCTTTAATTTGGTGAAAATCGGTGATTATCTGTGTAAATCTGTGGATAAATTCTTAATCTAAGTTATGGGACAAGTTTAGCCTCTGGGGGGGTAGGGGGGGTCACGAAAGAAGCCCTGCCCCCGCAGGGGGATGCGACCATAATCCCCCTCTGGGGAGGGTAGGGAGGGGTCACGAAAGAAGCCATCCTCCCGCAGGGGTGCAGCCTGCCCCTTTCCCGCGCTTTCAACCGGCGGCCGGCGCCGGCGGCTGGCGGCGACCGGCGCCGGAGCGACTGGCGCCGGAGCGGCGCTTGCGTTTTTTCGCCGCGGCCGCGCCCTCGGCTCCGCCGGACGCGGGTCTGGATGCGGCCGCCGCCTGCGGCTTCTGCGGCGCGGGCGGCTTGCCATCGGGGGCGCCGCGCTCCCCATCCGCGCCGCCGTCCAGGGCCCTGCGGAACTGGTGACGCCGGTCCCCCAGGCGGAACTTCGTGACAGTGAGGCCATGGTCGGCAAAGATTAAGCGCATCGCGTTGAAAAGTTCGACCCGCGGGGGGTTCATCGGCAGCACGAAATGCCGCGCCTTGGCGAACGCGTCCTTGAACCGTTCGATAAGCGTGTCGGAGGGGAAGTCGCTGTCCCATTCCACGCAGTCTTCAACGTAATCCCGCACCAGGCTCGAAAGCACGGCCCCGGGCGCGTCCTTGAAGCCGGGGCTCGAGAGCGAGGCGAGGGTGCGCATATAGCGCTCGCGGAAGCCGCCCTGCGCGCGGAAGAGGCGCACGGCCTCGGGCTGCAGGTACTGGTAGAGCCCGTACGAGTCGAGCGCGGAGGCGATCTTCGCGGGGCAGGAGGAGCGGATAATCTTGAAAATCTCCTCGGTGAGGCGCGAGGGGGATATGCCTGCCAGGAGCCCCGCCTGCGCGCGGATTTTGCGGCCCAGCGAAAACGGGATGCGGAAGCCGGTGGACGCCGCGTACTTGACCGCGCGGATCATGCGGACCGGATCGTCCGTAAAGATGTGCTGCAGGGGGATAATCGGGCGTATGCGCTTCTTGCGAATGTCCCGCATACCGTCAATATAATCGACGACCACCTCCTCCTGGGGGTCGTAAAAGAGCGCGTTCAGGGTGAAGTCCCGGCGGAGCACGTCCTCTTCGATGGTGCCGAAGGTGTTGCTCGTGGGGCCGTCCTTGAGCGAGCGGAAGGTGGACACCTCGAAAATGCGCGGGCCGAAGTAGACGTGCACCAGACGGAAGCGATGCCCGATAATCCGCGCGTTGCGGAAAACCTTTTTGATCTTGCCCGGGCTCGCGTCCGTGGCGATGTCGAAGTCCTTCGGCTTCTTGCCCAGGAGGAGGTCCCGCACCGCGCCCCCCACGACGTACGCGTCATGCCCGGCGGCCTTGAGCCGGCCCGTAATGAGCGCGGCCTCCGGGTCGACGTCCCCCGCGTTGATACCGTGCTCGCCCTTCGTGTACACGAGGGCCTTTTTTACCAGGGCGCCGGCCTCTTCAGCATATCGTATACGCATTCGCTATCCCAGATGTTTTTTTATCCACGCGAGCAGGTTGACGGTAACCTCCTCGCGGTTGGTTTCGTTGAGGGGTTCGTGCCGCGCGTCCGGGTAGAGCACGAACTCGATGTCCCGTACGCCGGCCTTCCGCAAGAGCGCGACGAGCGCGGTGGGGCCCCTGCCCATATCCCCCACCGGATCCGCGCTGCCGGAAAAAAGGTAGATGGGCAGGTCGGTCCGTATCTTTTTGATGTTGGACATCTTGTGGATACGCAGCATGGCCCGCGTCATGTCGCGGTAGAACCCCACGGAGCACATCATGCCGGCGAAGGGGTCATCGGCGAGGCGGTCGATCTCGGCCTCGTCCCGCGTGAGCCAGTCGTAGGGGGTGCGGTTCGGGCGGAAGGGCTTGTTGAAGGCCCCGTCCGAGAGGCTATGCGCGAGCGGGGATTTGGCGCGCTGGCCCTTCAAAAGCGCGAGGGCCGTGAGGAAGGGCGCGCCGAAGACCACCTTGGCGCCGCCTGAGTCGGTGGTGCCGGAGAGTACGCAGCCTGCCAGGTTCGCGCCCGCGGGCCCTGTGTCAAACACTTCGAGGTACTCCTTGACCAGAAAAGACCCCCATGAATGCCCCATAAGGATGACCGGAAGCCCCGGCCGCTCGCGGTGTATGGCCTCGCTCACCATGTTGATATCCGCGACGACGCGGCTAAAGCCGTCCCCGTCCGCGCAGTGCCCCAGGAGGCCCCCCGCGCCCGCCGCGTTCACCTGCAGGTTGGCCGTGAGCCCGTGCCCCCGCTGGTCCGCGGCCCAGGTCTCGAGCCCCTCCGCGCAGAAGCGGCGGGCAAGGCGCTCGTAACGCCCCGCGTGCTCCGCCATGCCATGCACGAGGAGCACCGCCCCGACCGGGCGCTGGCCCGCCGGCGTCCAGCGGCGCAGGTGCAGTTTCGCCCCGTCATCCATAGGGAGGGACCGCTCGCTGAGGATAGCCTCGCCCCCGGATGGGGCTTTTTCCGACTGTTTTTCGTCCATAGGGTGATATTAGCGTATCCGCGGGGAATATGCAAGGGGGGCGGGGGGCCTACGGCCGCTTGGGGAGTAGGGAATGGGGAGTGGGGAGTGGCTTGCGCTTAGCCCGTAGGCTGCTCCGAATACCGTCAAGCATCCCGGTAGTCCGCGCCTCCCGCAAACGCCGCGCACCCTACTCCCTATCCCCCCCTTGACAAAAAAAACGCGTTTTGGTATCTTAAACCCATTCGGGGGTGCACCGGCTTCGACTGGTGCGGTTCGGGGTATGGGCTGCAGATGGAGTGCCGAGCTCCTGATTCGGCAAAAATTTAACTGCCAACTACGACAGTTACGAATACGCTCTCGCAGCGTAATCGCGTGGAACCGTTCCGCCGCCTTGAGGAACGGCTTCCGCGTCGCAAGCAAGGCTGGTTGAACTCCGGTTCCGGACGGGGCGAGACGAGATTTTCCCGGAATACCGACGGGCCGCGCGCCGCATAGCCAAGTCCGCCGGGAATAACAATATGCGGCTATATCTGTAGAGGCCCCTATTTCGCGTATCAGGACGCGGGTTCAACTCCCGCCACCTCCAGAAGATTAAAACATGGAGAAAGAGCGGGAGTTGCCAACTCCCGCCACCTCCAGAAGATTAAACATGGAGAAAGAGCGGGAGTTGCCAACTCCCGCCACCTCCAAAAAAACACCTCCAGCCGTTGGGGTAACACTCGACGGCTGGAGTACGAACATCACTATGGAAACACTACGCATACTTATCCCCAAGGGGCGCATATACGAAAATGTGGCGCGCCTCTTTGCGGACGCGGGCTTTCCCGTCACGCTGGCGGACCGGACCTACCGCCCCTCGCTGGGGGTCCCCTGGCTCGACGCCAAGGTGATGAAGCCGCAGAACGTGGGTGATCTGCTCGAACTGGGCAGCCACGACGCGGGCTTCACCGGCTCGGACTGGATCGCGGAGAGCGGGGCTCAGGTCGAGGAGGTGCTCGACCTGGGCTTCGACCGCGTCAGCATCGTGGCCGCGATCCCCGCGGCCGCGGACGAGGCCGCGCTGAAGAAGCGCCGCATCGCGGCCGCCACCGAGTACTGCAATCTCGCCTCGCGCTGGCTTGGCGAAAACGGGTTCGACTTCCGCCTCCTCCGCACCTACGGCGCCACCGAGGTCTTCCCGCCGGACGACGCCGACCTTATCATCGACAACTGCTCCTCCGGCCAGACCCTCCGCGACAACGGGCTCCGCATCATCGGCACCCTTATGCAGTCGTCCACGCGCTTCGTCGCGTCCCCGGCGGCGCTCGCGGTCCCGGAAAAGCGTGCCCGCATCGAGGAACTGGCCATGCTCTTCGCCGCGGTTCTGGCGGGCCGCGAGCGCGTCATGCTCGAAATGAACGCGCCGGAAGCGGCCATTGCCGCCATCGCGGCCAGTTTCCAGGGTATGCGCAGCCCCACGGTGTCGCCCCTCTACGGCGGCAAAGGCTTTGCCGTCAAGATCGCGGTGAAAAAAAGTGATGTCCCGGCGCTGGTCCCGTCACTCAAAAAACTGGGCGCTTCCGACATCGTCGAGTACGATCTGCGGAAAGTGGTCCTTTAATATGAAACGAAAACGGTCCTGGGGGCGCTGGCTTTTTTCGTACCTCGTCATACTCGCGCTTCCGTTGCTGCTCAGCGTCCTTATCTTCTTCGTGGCGCGGAGCATCATCCTGCGCGAGACGCGCGAGGTCTATGCCGCTACCCTGGAACAGGCCAGGGCCGAGCTGGACAGCGAACTGCGCATCATCTATCAGATGCTCGATTATATCACCCTGAACGGCAGCCTGCGGGCTTTCGAGGCCGAGGCCGGCGCGCGCGATCCGGAACGGCACTTCGCCCTCTATCAACTCGTTTCCCAACTGCGCGACTACCGCGTCGTGTACCCGCTCCTCGAGGACACCCTCGTCGTGTTCAACGAGCGGGGAACCCTGGCCAGCACCTACGGTCATATGAGCATGGACCTCTTCGTCGAGACCTTCCTCAATGCCCGCGGCTCGGGATCGCGGCTCTCTGCGGACGAGTTTCAAAAAGCCATGCCGCGGACGGTGGGCAGGGCCCTGTATCTTACCGGTGACCGTATCCTCTTCCTGCAGAGTATGCCCTCGGGCGCTTCAGGCAGCGCTTCCAGCGCCGGCCTGCTGACGGTCGCGCTCGTGGTGGACAAGGCGCGCCTGGCGGAGCGCTGCCTGGACACGCTGGCCTCCAACGGCAGCATCCTCTATGTGACCGATCGCGCGGGCCGCCTGATCTGCGAAAGCGCGGGCGCCGCGGGCCGGATACCCCCGGCGGACGGGGGGCTGCCTGCCGCGCTTAAGGGCTGGCTGCCGCTCAGCACCCGCTCCGCGGCCGCGGACTGGGACTGTCACTTTTTGATCCCCACCGCGGTGCAGGAAAGCCGCGCCCGTCAGATTCAACTGGTGTCCCTTGGGGGCCTCGTGCTCTGCGCGGGCTTCGGCGTGTTTTTTTCCGTCAGGCAGACACGGCGCACCTACGGCGAGTTCCATGAGATCGAGTTGAGCCTCGAGGACAAACTCCGCCTGCTGCGCACCTACTGCCTCTATACCCTGCTGGAAAAACCCTTCGACCCTGAGCATGACGGGGAAAGCCTCCGGCGCTGCGGCTTCGCCTTTTCGGGCGGCCGTTTCATGGCGGCGCTCTTCGATCTGCCGGACGCGGAACGGACGGCATTTGCCCGCGCCTTCCGCGCGATCGCCGCCGGGCATTTCGCGGCGGTGGAATTGACCGACGCCGGGCCGCGCCTGGCCGCGGTGCTCAACTGGGCCGGGGATGACGACAAGGCCCTGGAGCGCCTCGATGAGGACATCGAGGCCGCGCAGCGGGTCCTGCGCGAACAGGGCGCGGGGCCGGTGAAGGCCGCGCTGAGCGGTGCGCATGCGGGCCCCGAGGGTATCTTCTACGCGGCCGGCGAGGCGCGGGAGACCCTGCGCTGCATGGCCGGCGGCGCGGAGGACGCGATCCTGCATTACAGTGACGTCCGGTTTTCCGGCGCGGCCTACCGCTACCCCCTGGAAACAGAGCAGAAACTGATCAACCTTATCCGCATGGGGGATACCGAGGCCGCGCGTCTGGTCCTTGCGCAGACGCTCGAGGATAACGCGCCCCTCCTTTCGAGCGGCGCGGCCCCGCTCCTGGCGGCGGACCTCGCCGGCACCCTGATGAAGGGTAGCATGGGGGCAAGCGCGGAATTCCGCCTGCCGGAGCGCCTGTCTCCGAAAGAACTCACGGCCCATCTCTATGCCGCGCTCGAGAAGACCTGCAAGTCGAACCGCGCCATGCTCGAAGGCAAAAAAAAGCGCCGCATGGGGGAGCAGGTGCGGGAGTATGTCGACGAACACTTCCGCGACCCCGATCTCAACATATCGCTTTGCGCCTACCACTTCAATCTTAGTCCCGCCTATATATCCGCGCTCTTTCATGAAGATACCGGCCGCGGTCTTTTGGACTACATCAACAGTCTGCGCATAGAGGAAAGCAAAAAACTGCTCGCGGCCGGGGCCAGCATCAGCAAAGCGGCCGGCCAAGCCGGTTTCCGCGCGGCCCCTTCATTCATCCGCATATTCCGCAAATACACCGGCCTTACCCCCGGTCAGTTCCGCGAACTCTGATGGGGGGGAGTGGGGAGTGGGGAATAGGGAGTAGGGAGTAGGGAGTGGGGAATAGGGAGTAGGGAGTAGGGAGTAGGGAGTGGGGAGTGGGGAGTAGGGAGTGGGGAGTGGGGAGTGGGGAGTAGGGAGTAGGGAGTGGGGACTAGGGAGTGGGGAGTAGGGAGTGGGGAGTAGGGAGTAGGCGTGATACGGGGGCGGGGAGTAAGAGGACTCCGTCACTCCGCGCTTTGATCGACCACCGTCACTCCGCGCCTCGAGCGCGGAGTCTCGTCCTGCGGGCTGCGAGTAGATTCCGCGGTCAAGCCGCGGAATGACAGGCGGTCAAGCCGCGGAATGACGGGCGGTCAATTTAATGACTGACGGTCAAACATTCGGGATGGATGCGGGCAGCCTGCCCCCGCATCATGCCCAAGTCCCAATTCCCAAGTCCCAAGTCCCAACAGGCGCCACTCTCCGCCTCTGCCCTCGCGCAAAGCCCTCGCATCACCGCCCCCCGCCCCCCACTCCCTATTCCCTACTCCCTTTTTTTCGCAGTTTTTGCGCTTTTTTCACTCGTTCAAGTTCAAGGCGGTGCTCGGCAACACGCTGTACCTCAGCGTCTATAACCTGCTCCTCAGTTTCCCCTTCCCGATCTTCCTGGCGCTGACGATTAACTCCCTCAAGGCCAGGCGCTACAAGCGAGTCTTCCAGACGGTCACCTATATGCCCTACTTCATCTCCACGGTGGTGCTGGTAAGCATGATCAACCTGTTCCTTTCACCCTCGGGGCTTTACGGCAATCTGCAAAAGGCGCTTGCCCTGCCGGTAACCAACATCCTCACGACGCCGGAAGTGTTCCGCCATGCGTACGTCTGGTCGGGGGTGTGGCACGGCATGGGCTGGGGCAGCATCATTTACCTGGCGGCGCTGTCATCTATCGACCCGGCGCTCTACGAGGCGGCGACCATCGACGGGGCCAGCAAATGGCAGCAGATCATCCATATCGACCTGCCCTCCATTATGCCCACCGCGATCATTTTATTGATCCTGAACGCGGGGCATATCCTCAGCGTGGGTTTCGAGAAGGTGTTCCTTATGCAAAACGCGGTGAACCTGGCGTCGAGCGAGGTCATTTCAACCTACGTGTATAAAGTCGGCATCCAGAGTACGCAGCACTGTCAACAAGTTAAGAAAAACAAGACCGTCATTGCCGGACTTGATCCGGCAATCTATCCCTCAAAATGCCATTTCTGATAGAGATTCCGCGGTCAAGCCGCGGAATGACGGTCATCACTTTCGTTAACTTGTTGACAGTGGAGTACGCAGTACAGTTTCGCCGCGGCGGTGGGGCTCTTCAACAATGTCATTAACTTCATCGTGCTGCTTGCGGTGAACCGCGCCGCAAAAAAAATCAGCGCAACGAGTTTGTGGTAGGGGGGAAGTATGCGTAACCGCCGAAAAACCGCGGGAGACCGCGCCTTTAATATCGTCGTCATGGGGATAAGCATCGCGCTGCTCCTGGTGATTGCCTACCCGCTCTGGTTCATCATCATTGCGTCGTTCAGCGATCCGGTGGAGGTAAACCTGGGCAAGGTCTGGATACTGCCGTCCCGCGTAACGCTCCTGGGGTACCAGCGGGTGTTTGAAAACGCGCAACTTTGGCTCGGCTACCGGAACACGATCTTTTACACCGTCGCGGGGACCTTTTTCAGTCTGCTCTTTACCCTGCCCGCGGCATACGCGCTCTCGCGAAAAGACCTCGTGGGGCGGAACGTCATTATGCAGTACTTCGTGTTTACGATGTTCTTTTCCGGCGGGCTTATCCCCACCTACCTGACGGTGAACCGTTTTCACCTTAGCAACACGGTGTGGGTGCTGCTGATTCCGTTTTCAGTGAGTGTGTACAACATCATTATCGCGCGGACGTTTTTTGCGTCGAGCATACCGCAGGAACTGTTGGAAGCGGCTCGGCTGGACGGCTGCGGCAACGCGCGCTTTTTCGCCGCGGTGGCGCTGCCCTTGTCCAAGGCGATCATCGCGGTCATCGGCCTCTACTGCGCGGTAAGTCACTGGA
Source organism: Treponema sp. (assembly GCA_031272575.1). GTDB lineage: Bacteria > Spirochaetota > Spirochaetia > Treponematales > Breznakiellaceae > JAISTO01. The sequence goes on from JAISTO010000061.1 coordinate 8,233, forward strand.
ATCAATTTTTTCAATCGCTTATCTATGTGCGGAACGAAAATCTTGTGCCGCTGCAGATTGTGCTGCGCAACATCCTGCTGCAAAACAAATTCTGGGAAGACTCGATTACGGACGCGCTCAACGAGGTGCAGTTAATCGGGGATGTGATGAAATATGCCGTGATTATCATTGCGACCGCGCCGGTAATGTGCATCTATCCGTTTATTCAAAAATACTTTGCGAAGGGCGTGATGATAGGCGCGGTAAAGGGGTGATAACCATGGGGAACAGGGCATTGGGAATGGGGAATGGGAAGGCGGCGCAGGCCGTTGCTGCCTGTTTGCTTCCGCTGCTGCTGGCCGCCGCGTGCGGACGGGCGGCGCGGGAGCCGGCGGGATTCCCGCTGGAAAGTACCGGCTTTCGCAAAACGGGGTACCCCATCGTGAGCGCGCCGTACCGCCTCCGCGTGCTGGCGAGTCAGCACCAGGATACGCCGAAGTTCGACACGCTGGAAATTTTCCAGAAACTCGAAGAGCGGACCGGCGTCCAGGTGGAGTGGGAGTACTCGGGAAAGGACTGGAACACCAAGAAGCCGCTGTTTCTGGCGGCGCCCGACGAACTGCCGGATGTGATTATGACCAAACTCCTCAACGAGGGGGATGTGGTGCGTAACCAGGAACTCTTTTGGCCTCTGGACGATCTTATCAACGAGTACGCGCCGAACATTAAGGCCATGCTGGAAGCGGACCCGATGATGGCGAATTTTGCGCGGGCCTACGACGGGCACATTTACGGGCTGCCGCAAAAAATGCCGGCCCGGCCTGAGACCTACTGCGTATGGGGGATCAACCAGGTGTGGCTGGACCGGCTCGGCCTCGCAATGCCGGAAACGACCGAGGAGTTCTACCATGTGCTCAAGGCGTTCAAGGAGCGCGACCCGAACGGCAACGGCCTTGCGGACGAAATTCCCTGCACCTTCCTGGGCCTGGAAGAGCGGAACCGCGGCTTTATGGACATCTTTCCGGCCTTCGGGGTGAACGAAACCACCGATTACTGGCTTTCGGTAAGCGGCGGTAAGGTGCGGTACATTGCCGCGCAGGAGGGCTTTAAAGAGGCAACGATGTTTCTGCACCGGCTCTACGCCGAGGGGCTCCTGGACCCTGAAACGTTTACGCAGGATCGCAATCAACTGCTGGCAAAGACGAACCCGTCCGGGAACAATCCCGAGATCGTGGGGGTCTCGTCGAATTGGGGGCGCTATTTCCAGTACGGCGAAGCGCACAACAGTCACTACGCGCTGCTCCTGCCGCTAAAAGGCCCGAAGGGGCATAGGGGCTGGAGGCGCGCGCCGGAAACGGTGCAGGGTACGCGCTACGTGCTCGAGATTCCCCGGAGTGCCCGGCACCCGGAAATCGCGATACGCTGGGCGGACACGCTGTACGACAAGGTCACGAGCCTGGAACTCTACTTCGGTCCCCTCGGCACGACGCTTACAGAAAACGAGGACGGCAGTTTTACCAGTTTGGCCGCGCCGCCCGGCTTTAAGGGGAACTGGACCTGGAATTACGCGCTCAACGATAACACGCCCTGTTACGCCGCCGATTCCACCGTTGTCCACATGGAAGACCAAAACATGGCGGAACAACTGGAGGACAAAAAGGTCCTCTCCCAGTGGTATATGCGGGAGTATTACCCTATGGTGGCGCTCTCCCCGGAAGAGATCGACGAACTGGCGATACTGCGGACGGATATCCATTCCACGACCACGCACCAGTTCGCGTCCTGGGTGGTGAACGGCGGGGTCGAGAAAGAGTACGACGCGTTTCTGAAGACCCTGCATGGCATGGGGCTTGAGGGTATGCTCGCCATCTACCAGGCGGCCTACGACCGCCAGGCCGGAGGCGGGAAATGAATCCGCGATTAAGGGCGCTGCTGTTTACTGCTCTGACGCTGTCTCTTGCCTCCTGTGAAATGGGGCCCGCGGACTACGAAGGCGAGGAGGGTATCGATATGCGCCTAAAAGTAATGACCTACAACTTACGGATAGCGAGCGAGGAAGACGGCGCTAACAACTGGCCCTACCGGAAAGCGGCCGCGAAGAAGGGTATTGAGGACAATGACATCGACATCGTGGGTCTTCAAGAGGCAAGGCCGGCACAGTTTACCGATTTGCAAGGGCTGCTCACAGAGTACACCGGCATCGGCACGGGCGGCGGTAACGACGATGGGAAGGAGTGTCCCATCTTCTACAAGACGGGCCGTTTTGATTGTGTGGATTCCGGCCTGTTCTGGCTCAGTTTCACCCCGGAAGAGGAATCGAAGAGCTGGGACAGCACGTATCACCGGACTGCCGCATGGGTCATTCTGAAAGACAAAGAGTCGGGCGGGGAAGTGTTCTTCATCAACACCCACCTGGACCACCAGGGCGCTGTCGCCCGGTTCTGGGGGATGCACCTCATCCTGAAGGAAATACAAAAGCGCCAGCAGAGCGGCTATAAGGTGGTGCTCACCGGGGATTTCAACGCCGTACGGACCGCCGACGAGGTGGCGCAGATTTTCAGTTATACAGACACGGTGAGCGGGAAGCGCCTGGACTATACCCGGGACACAGCGGAAACAAAGACCCGGGCGGACGGAACCAATGGGGAGCCCGGCGGAACCTCCCACGATTTCGGCGCAATAGCCCCGGCAGACCGGAAGTGCATCGACTATATCTTCGTGAGCGGCGGGACACGGGTGCTCTCGTACGAAGTACTTCCGGACAAAGACCCGGAGAGTAATGGGTATTATTCGGATCATAATCCGGTACAGGCGGAGGTATGGTTTTGATGAAAAGTAAGAAAGGGAACGGGGAAAAACGGCAATTTCCCATTGCTTGTTTCCTGCTTCCTTTCCTGCTGCTCGCGGGCAGCGCGGGAGGGGCGGCAGCGAAAAGCGGGGACGGAGGGAACGCGGAGCCTTACCGCTTCATGACTCCGGAGCGGTACCGCGCCCTGGTATCCATTGACGGCCTAAGCATCGACGGGGACTGGGGCGGGATTTTTCCCAAGGGGCGCAGGGTTGTTTTGTCACCCTTTGCGATAGGGAAGTATGAAGTGACCTGGGAACTTTGGCACGAAGTGGTGGAGCAGGCGGAGGCGCACGGCTGCCGCTTTACCGCCGAATCCGGGTACCAGGGACACGAACCGGCTGCGCAGTCAGGGACGGGCAAGGGCACCTCGAGCGCGGCGTGGACGGAGGAGGAGCGGCGGGCGCGGCCCGTCACCTACGTGAGTGTGCGGGACATCGTGGTGTGGTGCAACGCCTACAGCGAACTCGACGGGCTGGAGCCAGTGTACCGGGACGCGCGGGGGAGCGTAGTCCGGCAGAGCGCAAAGGTGACGGAGGGGACGCGGATGGACATGACGAAGAGCGGTTACCGCCTGCCCACGGAGGCGGAGTGGGAGGCCGCGGCCCGGGGCGCTGACTCCTCCGCACCGGACTGGACCTTCACCTACGCGGGCCAGCGAGCGAACAGCACCTTCGAGAGCAACGCAGCGAGGCCGGGGAAGACCACGCTCACGGTGCGGGGGCTGGACGGGCCCTACGAAGCGGCCTGGTGGCAGTACAACGCCTCCCGCATAAACTCGCCGGATGGGCGCGCCCCGAACAACGCGGATTACGGGGCGCACCCCGTTGGCACCAAGGCCCCCAACCGGCTCGGCCTCTACGACATGACGGGCAACGCATGGGAGTACTGCTGGGACTACTACTACCCCGACCCCTGCGCGGGCGACCCGCGTTTCACGGTGGACGGTGTGGTGAAGGACCCGGCGGGGCCGGTGGTGGGGGAGTACCGCACCTACCGGGGCGGGGCCTGGCCCGTGGACGAACTGCGGCAGACTATCCAAACGCGCTACGGCACGAACGGCGATCTCGAGTTCAGGGCTTACAACCTGGGCTTCCGGGTCGTCCGAAGGAGGGATACATGACACTCAACGTACTCTGTTACAATCTCAGAACGCCGAAAGACCGGGACGGCCCGAACCACTGGCAGTACCGCGCTGACGCGGCGGCACAACTCTTTTCGGTCGAGGACATCGACATCGCGGGGCTCCAGGAAGCGTCTGTCGGTCAGGTTTCTGACCTAAGGTCGAGGCTGCCGGGCTATTGCCTCGTGGGTACGGGGGGCGGCAACGAGGACGGGCTTGAGTGTCCGGTCATCTATAAGAAGGACCGCTTCAGGATGCGCGACTCAGGGGTCTTCTGGCTGAGCGAGACGCCGGAGGTCCCGGCCTCGCGGAGTTGGGACACGCGGTACCCCCGGACCGCCGCATGGGTGATTCTCGAAGAACAGGCCGGCGGGGGCAGCGTGTGCTTTGTCAACACGCATCTGGACCACCGGGGGCCGGAGGCCCGGGAAAAGGGCGCGGCCGTGCTCCTGAAAGAGATGGCGCGTTTGCGGCGCGGCCTTGACACGGTGCTCACCGGGGACTTCAACACGACGCCGGAAACGCGGGCTATCCAGGACATCGTCAGTCCCACTGACCCCAACCAACTCGTCTACGCGAAGGAAACCGCGCGCCGCGCGAGCGGTCCGGACTACACCTTCAGCAGTTACGGCGCGCTCGCGATGGACAAACGCATCACCATCGATTTCATTTTTGTCAGCAGGACCGTGGACGTGCTCTCGTACGACGTGCTGCCCGACACGCTGGGCGGCGTGTATCTTTCCGACCATAACCCGATCAAGGCGCTTGTGCGTCTGAGCGGCAAAGGAGGGCAAGATGAAAACGCATAACGTTAAAAGCGCGGCCCTCGCGGCCGTTTTCGCCGCCGCGGCGGCGTTGACGGGCGCTGCCCAGGAAGCGGCTTTCACCCTCAACCTGCTCAGTTACAATGTACGTGTGCCCGCCCCGGATGACGGTCCGAACCACTGGCAGTACCGCAAGGACGCGGCGGCAAAACTTTTTTCGGTCGAGAACATCGACATCGCGGGGCTCCAGGAGGCGGAAGTGGGCCAGGTGCAGGATCTGCTTACGCGGTTGCCGGATTACGCGAACATCGGCTGGGGCGGCGGCAATCTCAACGGGCTTGAGTGCCCCGTCTTCTACAAGAAGAGCCGCTTCACCCTTGTTGATTCAGGTACTTTCTGGCTAAGCGAGACCCCGGCGGTTTACGCTTCGACCAGTTGGGACAGCACCTATCCCCGGACCGCCACGTGGGCGGTCTTCGAGGAACGGGCCACGGGAGGACGCTTGTTCTTCATCAACACGCACCTTGACCACCGGGGCCCGGAGGCGCGGAACGAGGGCACAAAACTCATCCTAAAGGAGATGACGCGGCTGCGGGGCGGCCTTGACGCGGTACTCACCGGGGACTTCAACCTAAACTTGTCCCATAACTTAGATTAAGAATTTATCCACAGATTTACACAGATAATCACCGATTTTCACCAAATTAAAGACACGATTAGTAATAAAAAATCTGTGGATACATTTTGATCCCCCTCCGAAAAGTCAGCAATTAGGTAAGTAAACGCGAATGAACGCTAATGTACACGAATTTACGCGAATATTACTCTTAATAAAATTCGCGTTCATTAGCATAATTCGCGGTTAAATTCTTAAAATCCTGTTTCTTCAGAGT
>JAISTO010000069.1 GCA_031272575.1 Treponema sp.
AAATGTATCCACAGATTTTTTATTACTAATCGTGTCTTTAATTTGGTGAAAATCGGTGATTATCTGTGTAAATCTGTGGATAAATTCTTAATCTAAGTTATGGGACAAGTTTAGCCCAAAGGGGGGGATAGCCGCTTCCTCCTCTTGACAAAAAATTCCCGCCATGCGATACTTGATTTGCTCACTTGAACAATCATTCAAATGAACAAGTGATCAAATAACTGACAAGGGTATCGCTATGGCAGGAAACAAAAAGGGCCCGCGGGGGGCCGCGGCCGCGCCGCGCGCTTCTGATGTGTGTGAAACGATCGTCATTCACCGCAAGGTGGTAACTCAGGCGCGCAGGAAGATGCCGGCGGAGGAGACGCTGCTTGACCTCGCCGACCTCTTCAAGATGTTCAGCGACTCGACGCGGGTGAAAATTCTCAGCGCGCTGCTCGTCTCCGAACTGTGCGTGTGCGATCTGGCCGCGCTCGTCGGCATGACGGTGTCCGCGGTGTCACACCAACTGCGCGTTCTGCGCTCCTCCAAACTGGTGAAGTTCCGCCGCGAGGGGAAGATCGTCTTCTACTCGCCCGCGGACGATCATGTCAAAACGATCTTCGAGCAGGGCTTAAGTCATGTCTGCGAATAAAAAGGAGCGCTTCCTGCCGCCGCGGGTCTACTGCGGGGCCGGGGTCTTCGCGGCCGCCCTGGCGCTGACGCACACCGTCACCCTCGACTGGCGGGCGGCGCTCGCGGCCTTCGGGGCCGCCTGGGCCCTGGCCGGCGGGGACGTGCTGTGGCGGGCGCTTAAGCGCATCCTGCGGGGCCGGGTCTTCGACGAGAACTTCCTCATGGCGATAGCGTCGATAGGCGCGTTCTGCATAGGCGAGTACCCGGAGGCCGCGGCGGTCATGCTTTTCTATCAACTGGGCGAGGCCTTTCAGGAACGGGCGCTTCGCAAGTCGCGGCGCTCCATAGCGAGCCTGTTGAGCATACGCCCGGACGCCGCGCACCTCAAGCGGGGTGACGTCTTTGTCACCGTCTCCCCTGACGCGGTGCGCCCGGGGGATTTCATCCTGATAAAACCGGGGGAACGGGTGCCGCTCGACGGCCTGGTGACAAGCGGCGCCTCGAGCCTGGACGCCTCGGCGCTCACCGGCGAGTCGATGCCGCGCGACGTGGGGCCGGGGGCTGAGGTGCTCTCCGGCGCGGTCAACCTGAACGGCGCGCTGCTCGTGCGGGTGACGCGCGAGGCGGGCGAGTCCACGGCGGCGAAAATTCTGCGCCTTGTGGAGGAGGCGGCGCAAAAAAAGGCCCGCGTGGAAAACTTCATTACCGTCTTCGCCAGGTACTACACGCCGGCGGTCGTGCTGGCCGCGCTGGCGCTCGCGCTCGTGCCCCCGTTCGTAACGGGCGCGGCTTTTTCGCTGTGGTTCAGGCGGGCCATCATCTTTTTGGTGGTGTCCTGCCCCTGCGCGCTCGTCATCTCCGTGCCGCTCAGTTTCTTCGCCGGCATAGGCGCGGCCTCGCGCCGGGGCATACTCGTCAAGGGGAGCGCGTTCATCGAGGCGCTCGCGCGGGCCGACACGGTCGTGTTCGACAAAACCGGCACCCTCAGCAAAGGCGTGTTCAAAGTGAAAGAGGTACTGCCGGCCTCCGGCTGGCCGCGAGAGGAGGTGCTCTTTTTCGCCGCGCACGCCGAGGCCTTCTCGACGCACCCCATCGCGCTCTCCGTGCGGGAGGCCTGGGATGGCGGCATAGACACGGCGCTCGTGGAAGGCCACGAGGAGCGCCCCGGCCGGGGCATCAAGGTGCGGGTGCGGGGCCGCGAGGTCCTCGCCGGCAACCGCGCGCTCATGGCGGAGGAGGCCGTGCCCTGCGAGGCGCTGGAGGCCGCGGGCAGTGTGCTCTATCTCGCGGTCGACGGGGCCGCGGCGGGGGCCCTCATCATTGCGGATGAATTGAAGGATGACAGCGCCGACGCGGTGCGCGCCCTGAAAGCGCTCGGCATAAAGATGATCGCGCTCTTAACCGGGGACTCGCGGCAGGCGGGCGAGGCCGCGGCGCGGGAACTGGGCATAGACCGCGTGTACACCGGCCTGCTGCCGCAGGACAAGGTCGCGGCATTCGAGGAAATCGCGCAGGGCAAGCGGGGCGCGGGCACGACCGTCTTCGCCGGGGATGGGGTGAATGACGCGCCGGTGCTCGCCCGCAGCGATGTCGGCGTGGCGATGGGCGGCCTGGGCAGCGACGCCGCGATAGAGGCCGCGGACCTGGTGCTCATGACGGACGAGCCCTCCCGCCTCGCGCTCGCGCTCCGCATCGCCCGCAAGACGAGCGGCATAGTCCGGCAGAACATCGCGTTCGCCCTGGGCTGCAAGGCGATTATCCTCGCGCTGGGGGCCCTGGGGCTCAGCGGCATCTGGGCCGCCGTCTTCGGGGATGTGGGGGTCACCTGCATCGCGGTACTGAACGCGCTCCGCGCCATGCGGGTGAGGGAGGGGGGGTAGGAAGGGAGGAGGAGTGAGGAGTGAGGGGTGAGGGGGCGCGGAGCGCTTGGGGAGTGGGGCCCGTCATTCCGCATCTTGCGGACCCCGTCATTCCGCGGTAAAACCCGCGGAATCTGATGAGCAAGGAGACTCCGCGCGCACAAGCCTCTGATCCAGGGCCGAATCGAACGGCCGACCTGCCGCTTAGGAGGCGGCCGCTCTATCCCCTGAGCTACTGGACCCTGTCACCACAATAGCGAAAAAGAGCCGGTGTGTCAAGCCCCCTGGGGGCTTAGTGCCGCCCTTCGAGTTCGGCTATGCGGTTCTGCAACTGCGTCTCGCGGGCATGCCAGGTGTCGCGCTCGGTCTGCAACTGCGTCTTCCAATAAGCGTCCCGCGCCGCATCCCGTGCCGCCCGCTCCGCTTTGACATTCTGTTCCAGTACTTCAAAATTACGCATCTTATCAAGAATGAGCAGGAATGACAAGGTTGGGGAGTAGGGAATAGGGAGTGGGCGCGGGGTGAGGGGTGAGGGGGAGCGAGCGAAGGGCGGGGCGCGGACGGTGGGTGCGCAGCGCGGCGCGGGCGCAAAGCGCTTGGGGAGTGGGGCGCGGACGGTGGAAAGTGGACGGTGGGGAGAGTGGTGCGAAAGATT
>JAISTO010000107.1 GCA_031272575.1 Treponema sp.
CGCCTCTGAAAAGTCAAAAATTTAACCGCGAATTACACGAATTAGTAGCAACTTCGTTGCTAACGAATGAACGCGAATTTTTAAGAATTATTCGCGTAACTTCGTGTAAATTAGCGTCGGCAACTTGTTGCCGCAAATTCGCGTTTACTTTCTTGAAATTCCTTGTTTTCGGAGTGGGCTCAAATAGGAAGCATAACAAAAAATCCGCGTACATCCGTGTAATCCGTGGACTATTTTTAAATTCTTGACTCTTCAGAGGCGACTCGATTGTGAATTTTTGAATAGGACAGAACACTAGCAGCCTGTAGCGCTTTGAATAATTCGATGAAAAATTCGCGTGATTTCACGCTTTTCGAGGCTGCTTTTGGAGTTTTTAGAGTAAATTTTTGCCTGCCCACTTGTAAGTGGGCAGGCAAAAATCTCTAATTTTTAGTGCGCTTTAGTCAAAGCGCTACAAACTCCTAGCAGTAAAATCTTCAACATATTGAAGGATTTTCTAGTAAAATCTTCAACATATTGACGATTTTTACACCATCTGGTATCATAACAGGCATGGATGTCATACTGCGCACGGTCCGGGAACGGATCATACAATACCTTGAGCCCCGAAAAGCGGTGCTCATTTTCGGCCCCAGGCGGGTGGGAAAAACCGTGCTTATGGAGCAGATACTCGCTTCATGGAAGGGCAAGAGTTTTCTCCTCAACGGAGAGGATTACGATACCCATGCTCTCCTGGAGCAGCGAAGCGCCGCCAACTACCGCCGCATTTTTGAGGGGGTGGACCTTTTTGCCCTGGACGAGGCGCAAAATGTGCCCGGCATCGGCGCGAAACTCAAACTGATGCTGGATGAAGTCCCCCATATCCGCATACTGGCCTCGGGTTCGTCATCCTTCGATTTGAACCAAAAGGCTGGCGAGCCTCTGGTGGGGCGGAGCCGGCGCTTCCCGCTGCTCCCCTTCACCCAGAGGGAGTTAAGTTGCCGGGAGACCCCCTTGTCAACGAGACAGAACCTCGAAGAGCGGTTGATTTACGGGGCATACCCGGAAGCCGCGCTTATGGAAGGCGTTGAGCGGAAAGCGGCGTACCTCCAGGAAATGGTCAACTCCTATCTCCTCAAGGACATTCTGGCCTTTGAGGGTCTGCGGAATTCCCATAAAATCCGAAGCCTCCTCCGGCTCACCGCCTTCCAGATGGGGAGCGAGGTTTCTTACGAGGAACTTGGCCGGCAACTCGGCATGAGCCGGAACACCGTGGAGAAATATCTCAATCTCCTCTCCGAAGTCTTTGTCATGTACCATCTGGGAGCGTACGCCGGCAATCTCCGCAAGGAGGTTACCAAGGCCGGCAAGTGGTACTTCTGGGACAACGGGGTACGCAACGCCCTCATCGGGGATTTCAGGCCCCTGGCGCTGCGGCAGGATGTCGGGGCGCTCTGGGAAAATTACCTTGTGGGGGAGCGGATGAAAGACAGCCTCCACCGGGGGCTCCGCCGGGAATACTCCTTTTGGCGCACGTACGACGGGCAGGAGCTCGATCTTATCGAGAGTGAAGAGGGGTCTATCGCCGCCTTTGAGTTTAAGTGGGGTGAAAAAAAGACGGCAAGGGTCCCCACCGCGTTCGCCTCGGCCTATCCGAACGCGGCATTTATGACCGTAAACCGCGAGAACTACCTGGAGTTTATTCTCTGAACAGGGAAGGGGAAGCGTCAGCCTCCCAGGTAGGCTTTTTTGACGTCCGGGTTGGCGGCAAGGTCCGCGGAAGCGCCCTGCGCCACGATCTCGCCGGTCTTGAGCACGTAGCCACGGCCCGCGAACTCGAGCGCCACCTTTGCGTTCTGTTCTACCACCAGTATGGTGATGTGCTTTTCGTCGTTCAGGCGGCGCATGGCCCGGAACATTTCGTACATTAGTTTGGGGGCAAGCCCCATCGACGGCTCGTCCAGCATGATGAATGAACTGCCGGTCATAAGCGCGCGGCCCACGGCGAGCATCTGCTGCTCGCCCCCGGACAGCAGTTCGCCGCGCTGTTTGCGGCGTTCCGCGAGGCGCGGGAAGAGCCCGAACACGAGCGCCTGCGTCTCCGCGACGAGTTCCTTCCTGCGGGGGTCCTTCCGGTGCGAGTACGCCGCGATGCGCAGGTTTTCTTCGACCGTCAGGTTGCCGAAGATGTGCCTGCCCTCAGGCACGAGGGCCATCATGTGTTTTTGGATAAGCGTATGCGGCTCGGTTTTGAGTATGCTCGAGCCTTTATATAAAATGTCACCCCCGGTAACCGCCGGCGCTTCGGGCCTGCCCAGCCTCGAAAGACTGAGCAGTGTGGAGGTTTTCCCGGCCCCATTGGCCCCTATGAGGGTGACAATCTCCCCTTCGTCAATGGTGAAACTTATGCCGTGCAGCGCTTCAATGTTCCCGTAGGAAACCTTCAGGTCTTTTACTTCCAACAACATAAGTCACCTTAAATTGTGCCATCGCCTAAATAGGCTTTGATCACGTCCGGATTATGCTGAATCTCTTCCGGACTCCCCCGCGCAATTTCGCGGCCAAAATCGATCACCTGGATAGTCCGGCACAGTTTCATGATTACTTCCATCTGGTGTTCGATCATCCAGATAGTGAGATGAAACTGTTCGTGTATCCAGTTGACGTAGTCGATCAAGTCTTTCGTGTCCGCGGTAGAAAGGCCCGCGGCAGGCTCGTCCAGCATAAGCAGTTCCGGCTGCAGGGACAGCGCCCGCGCGATCTCGACGCGGCGCTGCACCCCGTACGGCAGATTCTTCGGATACTCTTCCGCAAGGCTGCCCAGGCGGAAACTGTCCAGCAGCGCCCGCGCGGACTCGCGGATCACCTTTTCGCGCACCCTGTAGCGCCCGGTATGAAAGAACACGTCCGCCGCGTTATACCCAAGCCTATAATGCTGGGAAATGCAAATGTTGTCAAGTACCGTCATGTCGCTCCAGAGCCGTATGTTCTGAAAGGTGCGCCCCACCTTCATTGCCGCGATCTCGTGCGGCTTCCGGCCGTTGATCCGCGTCCCCTTCAGGATGATATCCCCCTGCGTCGGCGTGTAGAACCCGGACACCAGGTTGAACACCGTGGTCTTGCCCGCGCCGTTCGGCCCGATAAGGCCCGCAATGTCACCCTGTTCCAGAACGCAGTTGATGTTCGTCAGCGCCTGCAGGCCCCCGAAGCGATGGGTAAGGTCCCGTATCTCTAGCAGCACGGCGCGCTCCTTTTGCGGGCCCGCAGTTTGGCGATAAGGCCGCCGGCCGCCTTGTTGATCTCGCGGTTGCCCAGCAGCCCTTCGGGGCGGAACTGCATAAGCAGGATTAACAGCAGCGGGATAACGACCCACTTCCAGATCTGGAGCGGGCGCATCAGTTCCAGAAGGAAGGTGAAGAAGACCGCGGAGAGCGCGGAGCCGGACAGGCTCCCCATGCCGCCGAGGTAGACCATCACCATGCCTTCGGTACTCTTCATAATGCCGAAACTCGCGGGGTTGATGAAACCCAGTTGGTGCGCGAAGAGCCCGCCGGCCACGCCCGCCAGCCCCGACGAGAACATAAAGGCCAGCAGTTTCATGCGGTTCGTGTTCACGCTCATAATCTCGGCGGACACTTCGTCGTAGCGGATCGCGGAGATGCCCTTGCCGAGCGTGGACCCCATAAGGCGCTTTATAAGCAGGAGCGCCAGCCCCGTGAACACGAGTATCCAGAAGAGCGTCCAGGGGAAGGGGATAGCGCCGCTCATCCCGAAGATGACGTTCTTCATCCCCATAAGGCCGCGGCTCCCGCCTATCACGTCCATGTTGTTGATCGCGGCGGTGATGATGTAGTTTGACGCGATGGTGATGATCGCAAGGTAGTCGTCACGGGTTTTGAAGGACGGTATCGCGACGATAAGGCCGGCAACCGCGGCCGCCACGCCCCCGGCAAGGATAACGAAGGGGAAGACGACAAGCGCGCTCCATTCCGGCAGGAGCGCCGCGCCGGTGAACTTGTTGTTGGTAAAGAGGATGAGGGACAGCACCGACGAGACGTACGCGCCCACCGCCATGAACCCCGCATGCCCGCAGGAGAACTCGCCCATGTACCCGTTGACGATGTTGAGGCTTGCCGCAAAGATGATGTTGATCCCTATGGACATGAGTACGTTCTGCACGTACTGGTTGAGTACTTCCGCGGCTGCAAGCCCCGTGATAAGGGCCATGGCGCCCGCGGCGATCCCCGCAGCGAGAAGCGCGGTTTTTTGTTCACGGCGAAGGGTTTTCATAGTGCTACGCCTCTATGATAGCAAAACGTGAAAAAAATGTCAAGCGGCCGCAACGCGCGGATGCGGCTGTTCAAAAACTTCAGTTTGTAAACAACCTCTCATATAAAGGTGATTTTATGCCGTTTTTCGTAGTATGGACATATTACAAACCATATCATCATTGTACAGTGTATTCAGGTCGGGTGAATTGAGCAGGAATGACTTCGAGGAGCGGTTGTTTTATGTGCTGCTTCATAGCGGCGCGGGTATCCGGGTCTGTAAAGAAGCGCGGGAGCGGTGGCCTGAATTCATCAGTTGGATTTATCCACGGCTCGGCAGATCAATCGATCGCTACGAGGAGCGTGGGCTGGGATTCGGCCCCTATCTCGCGGTGATGATAAAATGGGGCGCGCAGGAATTTATCCGCATAGAACGACAGCATCGTATAACGGAACATTCTTACTGGCAGGCGCGGGCCGAAGAGATGCCCGCCTGCAGTACGGAATACGTAAAAGCGGAGCCTGAATGCCCGGAGGCCGCCGCTTCTCCGTATACAGGCATTGCCCGCAGAAAGGTGTTTATGCTGCTGCTCAAGTCGTATGCGTACATTTCGGAGGAGTTCCTCGACCGGATCGCGCGGGCAATGCGTCTCGACAACTGGATACTCGTGTGCCTCATTGCGGAGATAAAAGATGCATGCCGGCGCCGCGAGGAGGCGATCTGCGCACTGCGGGAACTGGCGCAGTCACACTACTATCAGTGGCGCTCGCTCCAGGCTCGTCTTGCGGAGGTGCTGCCCGGAACTCCCGCGTACGACTGTCTCCGCCTCCGCTGCGAACGCGCGTGGCAGCAACTCGTGCGGGTAAAGGCGCGGCTTTCGGTAAAGATGCGCGGCGCCGCGAACCGGGAAGTGGCCAGAGCCATACGCATGCCGAAAAGCACCGTCGATTCCGCGCTCTACACGCTGCGAAAAAAGTGCGGCGACGCCTGGGGCCTCAGCAATTTTCAGTTTGAAAAAAACACCGGCCTCACGAAGCGGCAAAAAAAAAGGGGGAATTAAGATGAGTCTACTCCGAAAACAAGGAATTTGAGCCCACTCCGAAAAGTCAGCAATTAAGTAAGTAAACGCGAATGAACGCTAATGTGGCGATATATCGCCCGAATTATCGCGAATAATTCTTAAAAATTCGCGTTCATTAGCATAATTCGCGGTTAAATTCTTGAATTCCTGACTTTTTGGAGTGGGTTCAATGTAAAATTGCTGGTGGGGAAGTGGTTAGTAGTCAGTGGTTAGTAGCGCGATGCGAACACGGGGCGTCGGGCCGGCTTCCCACTCCCCACTCCCCACTCCCTACTCCCTACTCCCTACTCACCCCTCACTCCAGAAAGCCCAGCGGGAGCAGGGGCAGGGCCTTGCCGTTCTCGCGCAGGCGGAAGGAGATATCCTCCCAGAGGGACGCGGCCTTCGCGGCCGGCAGCCCGGGCAAGAGGAGCGTGTCGAGCGAGAGGGCCGGGGCGGAGGCTAAAGCCTCCTGCGAAGCCATGGCGCGGGCAAGGAGGGCTTCGTAGAAGCCGGGCTTCGGGTACTCACGGCAGGAAACCTTTTTTTGGGGGCTGAGCTTGGCAAGCCGCGCGGCCTCCTGGAGCGCGGCCTCGAGCCCGCCCGCGCCGTCCGCAAGACCTATCCTGAGCGCGGCGCTGCCTGAGTAGACCCGCCCCTGCGCGAGATTCTCCACCGTTTCGCGGGGCAGGCTGCGCCCCGCGGCCACGCGTCCGACAAAGGCATCGTAGAGGCTGAGTATGTAGCCCTTGTAGCGCTCGGTTTCCTCCGCGGACAGGTCGCGGCTCGGGAGGAGCATACCGGTCAAGAGGTCGGCGTGTTCCCCGCGCGCGAGAGTCCCCAGCGAGAGCCCCAGTTTCGCGTCCAGGCCCTTGTCGTAGAACCAGGTGCCGATTACCCCGATAGAGCCGGTGAGTGTATAGGGGGAGACGATGATGCTGCTCGCGTCCATGGCGGCCCAGTAGCCCCCTGACGCGGCCACGGCCCCCATCGACACGACCACCGGCACCCGCCGCTTCGCGTCCCTGATCGCCTCCGCGATATAATCCGCCGCGACCGCGCTCCCGCCGGGGCTGTCGACTCGCAGCACGATCGCCTTGACGCGCTTCTTTTCGGACAACTCGCGGATAAGGCGCGCCACCGCGCGCGCGCCCATGCCCCGGTCCAGTTCCGTCGTGCCCTGCGCCTTGATCACCGCGAGCTCCGGCCCGCCCCCCCGCTCGCCCGGGTAGGCCCGCGCCTTCCTGCCCGCCGTCATAATGCTTGACGGGATATCCCCGAACACGACCACTGAGGGTACTGCGGCCTCTTTAGGCTCGTCGGCATCCGCCGCAGCGCTTTGGTCATCCTTAACGGGGCTGGCAGTATCATCATTATTATTATTAAGGATGACCTCACTGCTCCCCTCGAGGCTGCGCAGCGCCGCGATGATGCCGTCCCTGCGGCCCGCGAAGTCGACCAGGCCGCGCGTTCGCGCCTCCGCCGCCCCAAAGAGGAAGCCCCGGTTGATGAGGTCCGAAAAGGCCTCGTCCGAAAGGCCCCGCGCTGCGCAGATCGTCTCTTTGCTCAACGCGAAGATGTCGTCCAGGTACGCGCCGTACTGTTCCTTGTCCGCGTCCGAGAGGCTGTCGCGGGTAAAGGTTTCCGCCGCGCTCTTGTAGGTGAAGAAGCGCAGCTCCCGCGCGCCCACGCCGAGTTTTTCGAGGGCCTGCCGGACATAGCCGCGGCCCCAGGCGTAGCCCGCAAGGAGCAGCGTGCCCCCGTCATCCATAACGACGCGATCCCCCACTGACGCGAGGCAGTAGAGGTCGATATCCGCATCGTTGAAATAGGTGATGACCTTTTTGCCCCGCTCCCGGAATGCGCGGAGCGCCTCGCGGATTTCCCAGAGGAAAACGCGGTCCGCCTGCAGCCCCGCCGTGTTGACGATGATCCCCGCGAGGCGTTTGTCGTCCCCCGCTTTTTGAATCACCTTGATCGTGTCGAGCAGCGACGGGGCATAGAGGCGCTGCAGCCTGCCCCGCGCTATCCGTGTGTTGTTGAGGCAGAGTTCGAGGTAGCGCCCCGTCCCCCCGCCGCTTTTAAACGAGCGCCCTCCGGCGCCGTCAGTCCGCGTACATGCCGCCATACTTATCCCCAATAGCAGGGCCCCCCCTTTTAAGAGGGCGCCCCGAATAGAGCCTTTCATGCGGACAGTATAGCAAAAATGGGAAAAAAGGTAAATGGAGTGACGGTGCGCCCTTGCCTTTTCCCCGCCCCCATGCTATACTCTCCCTATGACCCGACTCAACGTACTCAATGACTTCGCCTTCATGAAGTCTTTCGGCGAAAAAGGTGACGAGCCTCAATTGATGGCCTTTCTCAACGCGGCGCTGCGGAAGACCGGCCGGACGCCCATCACCGAGATCGAAATCCTCGAAGACCGCGACCTGCCCGCGGACGACATCCGCGGCAAGGGGGGCAAGGTTGACGTCCTCGCGGCCATTGCGGGCCGCGACAAGGCCAATGT
>JAISTO010000130.1 GCA_031272575.1 Treponema sp.
CGAGAACGTGGGTATCCGGCAGTTGAAGGCCGGGGCGCGAATATCGCTGAGCAGCCTCACTGTGGGGATGTACACGCTGCGGATGACCTATACGGGGAACCAGACCGAGGAAAAGCGGGTAGAGGTGAAGCGTAACGGGACGAGCGGGGCGGCGTTCACATGGCAGCCTGCGGCGGCGGCGGCGAGTAGTGTTGCTGCGAAGCCCCCTGCGACAAAGTCATCCTACAAGATCGGGGATACCGGCCCTGCGGGAGGAACGGTGTTTTTCGTTAACGGCCAGCGGATGGAGGCTGCGCCTGCTTCCAGCGAATTCAAGGCTAACTGGGATGATGCGGTGGAACGATGTAAGTTACTCAATGTGAAAGGCATTGGTGGATGGCATCTGCCTACGAAAGACGAGTTGGATGCTATATATCAACAACTACATAAGCAGGGGCTTGGCAGATTTTCCAACGGTTGGTACTGGTCTTCTTCCGAGAAAGTCGGTCATGATGTGTGGAGTCAGTATTTTGGAAATGGCACGACAGGCGTCAACTACCGCACATCCGGCGGTTATGCAGTTCGTGCGGTGCGGGTTTTTGAGGATGCATCTGCCGCAGAAAGCGTGAAAAAGCAATATGCGCCCAAGTCTTTTTTCACGACTGGAGACACTGGCCCTGCGGGGGGGACAGTGTTTTTCGTTAACGGCCAGAGGATGGAGGCTGCGCCCATTTCCACCGAGTTCGTGGCAAAATGGGATGATGCAGTAGAACGCTGTAAGTCACTCAATATAAAGGGGATTGGTGGATGGCACCTTCCTACGAAAGATGAATTAAACACAATGTACACGCAACTGAAAAAGACAAGTTTGTCGATCTTTACTAACTCATGGTATTGGTCTTCCTCCGAGTGGTCTTCCTCCGAGCACAACGGCGAATATGCGTGGCTTCAGAGTTTCGATTATGACAGTCAGGATTTTTACTTCAAGTACTACGAATATTCAGTCCGTGCGGTGCGGAAGTTTTGATGAAGAAGCAAATGAGTAGGGGATCAATCTCGTCCTGCAAGGAGATAACGAGGAATAATTATGGCTATCACTGACGAAATGATAAAGCGCACTTATGAAATCGCAAAGCAGGTTTACTCTGAACAAATAAGTCAAGAGGAGGGAGCAAAAAAACTAAATGCATATCCAAGGCAACAAAGCACAACCAAGATATGGTTTAATAATTTTAAATGCCTTCTCAAAGGCCACGTATATAAGCGAATTATGCCCAAAAACCTTACCAAATATTTTCTGGATATGATTAAAAAAGACTATGGCTATACTTCATTCAAAAAAGCTTTAAATGCGCTCAAGTTACATACCCAATATATTGAGAGTCTTGGCAATAAATCTAATGTAACAGAAATATATATCTATTTCATAAAAAACAATGAAATTGAATATCGGCAATCCGACCTTACAGACATCATCAGTTCCTCCGCTGGAGAAACTGAGAAACTGCGTCAAATACAATGCAGAATAGGGCAGGGTGAGTTCCGTGAATCTCTGATCAAGTTGTGGCAAGGTTGTTCCGTTACTCGATACGGATTAGTTGATATATTACGTGCTTCGCATATCAAGCCGTGGTGTGTTTCAAGCGATGATGAGCGATTGGATCAATTTAATGGCTTCTTATTGACCCCTAATTTAGATGCTGCTTTTGATAAGGGACTTATATCTTTTAATGATGATGGGACTATTCTTATTGCCGAACAATATAAGTCAGCACTGCAAGAATTAGGAATCTTTGAAAACATGAAAATTAATCTGAAAGAAGAAAATAAAAAATATCTAATGTATCATAGGAAATACGTTTTTATTGATGCATTGAAGGGGTAATTTGTTATGGACAAGGTTTATAAAATAGAATTGATAGGAAAAGAACAGTTCAAAAGTTCGTATTCAATATATATCATTGTTCTGAATCATTGCAATGATAAATATTTCTACATCGGTCAAACCGGAGATAGAAACAATACGAGCGCGAGATCGCCATTTCTTAGATTGGCAGGGCACTTGGATAAACAAAAGAAATCTACACAAAATCAATTATATAGAGGGATTATTGAGAAAATTTTAAAAACTCAATATAATGAAACGAATTCCAAAGAAACGTATGAATCTGTGGAAAATATTTTAATAAATACTGTATTGACAATGTATACTTTTCCAATATATGAATTTTACTATAATATCTCCGAGGAAAAACATAAAGAAATGGTTGCAAATGTAGAGGAAATGGAGAATAAAATCATTGTTGATCTGATACAGAAATTCGGAGAAGAACATATAATAAATAAAAAATACAGTGATACTAAATGCATAAATCAAGAGTTTATTGATAAAGCTAAACAGATAGAAGATTATGTTATAAAATCTGAATAGTGGCAACATATTCCACTGTCACCTGTTTGATAACAAAGCGGACATCTGAACTACAGCAGCATTAAGATAACGCAAAGGAGCATCTCCAATGTATAAATACACGCTGCATTTGCAGATTAT
Source organism: Treponema sp. (assembly GCA_031272575.1). Lineage (GTDB taxonomy): Bacteria > Spirochaetota > Spirochaetia > Treponematales > Breznakiellaceae > JAISTO01. Next base: position 2,531 of record JAISTO010000130.1, read on the forward strand.
GTTACAGCGAGATGATGAAAAAGCGCGGTCGAGATGGCGGATGCCTGCGCGTAGATTCCGCAGGCCTTGCCGCGGCGTGACGCGCCCCCCTCCTCCCCGCTCGCGTAGATTCCGCAGGCCTTGCCGCGGCATGACGCGCTCCCCTCCTCCCCCCTCGCGCAGATTCCGCAGGCCTTGCCGCTGCATGACGCGCTTCCCATCCCCCGCACAGATTCCGCGGTCGAGCCGCGGCATGACGCGCCCATCTCCCCTCCCCCTCGCTCGCGCAGATTCCGCAGGCCTTGCCGCGGCGTGACGCACTCCCTCCCCACTCGCGTAGATTCCTCGGCCTTGCCGCGGCATGACGAAGCGGTCACGCCATAGTAGATTTGAGTCTCCTTCGAAAAGTCAAGAATTCAAGAATTTGCCGCATAAATGCGGTCCGCGAATTACGCGAATTTTCGCTAATGAACGCGAATTTTAAGAGTAATATTCGCGTCGGCAACTTGTTGCCGCAAATTCGTGATAATTAGCGTAATTCGCGTTTACTTACTTAATTGCTGACTTTTCAGAGTAGACTCGATTTTGGGGAATTTTTCAAGAAATTTCGTCAAACCTCTTGACTCTTTTTAAAATTTTTTATAGAATAAAGATGTTGATGGCGCCGTACCCAAGCGGTAAGGGAGAGGTCTGCAAAACCTTTATGCGACGGTTCGATTCCGCCCGGCGCCTTACAAAGAAGCACCGAAAACAGCGTAATCCGCTTGGTGGGCGATTAACTCAGCGGGAGAGTGCTACCTTCACACGGTAGAAGTCACTGGTTCAAATCCAGTATCGCCCACTAAGCGGTTTTTTTACCTGCGCCGTCCGCGGGCGCCCCTCACACGGCCACGCGGGCGCGGAAACTGCGCGAGAGGGTAAGGCGGTCGGTGTACTCGATGTCGCCCCCGACGGGGAGGCCGGACGCGAGGCGGGACACTGCCGCGCCGGTGCTTTTGAGCAGTTTTTGCAGATAGAGGGCGGTCGTGTCCCCCTCGACCGAGGGGTTAAGCGCGAGGATCACCTCCTGTACGCCGCCGGCGCGGACGCGGTCGAGGAGGCGGCTTATCGCCAGGTCGCCGGGGTTGACGCCGTCAAGCGGCGCGATAAGCCCCCCCAGCACGTGGAAGGTGCCCCGGTACTCGCGCGCTTCTTCGATTACGCGGATGTCCTGGGGGCGCGCCACCACGCAGATGGAGCGCCGGTCCCGCTCCGCGTCCGCGCAGATCGGGCAGGGGTCGGCTTCGGTGTAGCCCCCGCAGACCGAGCAGCGCTTTATCGCGCTGTGGAGCCGGCTCAACTCGGCCGCGAGGTTGTGGGCGTAGGCGGGCTCCGAATCGAGGATACAGTACGCGAGGCGGCAGGCGCTCCGGGGGCCCAGGCCCGGCAGCCGCCCCAGCAGGGCCATCAGCCGGTCGAGCGCGTTCAATCCGCTCGCCTGGGACGCGCCTCCTGCCAGCGGCGCGAGGCCGCTCACGAGGCCCCCCCCATAAGGCCGGATAGCCCCGCCAGGTCCGGGAAGCCTTGCCCGGAAAGGCCTGGAAGGCCAGCGAGGCCGCGCAGTTCCCGGGTCTGCGCCTCTTTCACCTTTTCCTGCGCGTCGCTAAAGGCCGCGACAATAAGCCCCTCGAGCAGTTCCTTGTCCCCGCCCGCGAAGAGTTCGCCGTCAATGCGTATGCGGGACATTTCCGTCTTGCCGTTTAAGTCGATCTCGACCAGGCCGGCGGCGGCGGAGCCGGTTACGTGTATCTGCTCGAGATGTTCCTCCATTTCGGCTATCTGCGCCTGCACTTTCTGCGCGCGTTTTATCAGTTCAAAGGTATCGATGTTCATGCCGCGGCCCCCTGTCCTTCCACAATCGTCCCCCCAAAAACCTCCATTACATTCCGCACCCCCGGATCCACCTCCGGCTGGGTCGCAGCCGCGGCCGCGGACGCATCCGCGGCTGCGTTTGCGGGCTGCGTTTCGACACGCTTCCGAAAGTCAGCGAGGAGGCTCCCGCCGGCGGGCGGCGCTTCAACCGGGGGCGCGGCCGGAGCGCGGAGCGGCGCAGAGCCCGCCCCGCTTCCGTTGCCCGCGCTCTGAGCGGCTCCCGCCGGCGCGGTCGCCCCCCCGCGGAGCAGGGCCCGCGCCTTATCCACCGCGGCAAGGAGCGCCTCCGGGCTGAGCCACCGGTCGAGCGTACATAAGCGCGCGGCCAGGGCCTCCAACTCGAAGCGGGGGGAAAGGGACACGCGCAGGTCCTTGTGGAGCGCGAAGAGCAGTTCCTGCGCGTGCACGAGCCGGCTCGTGTCGTACTTTTGCCGGGCCTGCGCGGAAAAGCGCTCCGGGCTGTAGCCGAGTACGGACTCGCGGTCTATGCCCAGGCTGATAAGGTAGAGGCTGTGATAGTAGCCGGCCAGGTCCACCACCAACTGCTCGACCGGTATGCCTGACTCGATGATGCCGTCCAGCACGTCCCATGCGGCGCGGGGGGTTCCGGCCGCGCAGGCGTCCGCGAAGGCGTTGAGCGTGTCCAGCCCCACTATGCCGAGTTTCTCGCGGATTAGCGCGGCCCGGATGTTCCCCTCGGAAAAGGACAGCACCTGATCGAAGAGCGTGTACGCGTCCCGCATACCCCCGGCGGACTCCCGCGCTATCCAGAAGAGCGCTTCGTCCTCGGCCTGGATGCCCAGTTCCGCGCAGGCGCCCCGCAGCAGTTGGACTATCGTGTCGATAGGTATCAAGCGAAAGTTGAATTGCTGACACCGGCTCTTGATCGTGGCCGGCACCTTTTGCAACTCGGTAGTCGCAAAGATGAAAATGACATTGGGCGGGGGCTCCTCGATCGTTTTGAGCAGGGCGTTGAAGGCGCTGTTCGAGAGCATGTGCACTTCGTCGATGATGTACACTTTATACGCGCCGGAACTGGGGGGGAAAAGAACTTCTTCTTTTATTTGACGGACGTCGTTGACGCCCGTGTTCGAGGCCCCGTCAATCTCGATGACATCGAGGCTCGCGCCCTTCGCGATCTCGAGGCACTGCGGGCACTCCCCGCAGGGCGTTGCGGTCGGCCCCTTTTCGCAGCGAAGCGCCTTCGCGAGGATACGCGCCGCGCTCGTTTTTCCGCAGCCGCGGGGCCCTGAAAAGAGGTACGCATGGGCGATGCTCCCGCTCTCGAGCGAGTGTTTCAGCGTCGCCGCGACAAATTCCTGCCCCGCCAGTTCGTCAAACGTTTTGGGGCGCCGCCGTGTGGCGGTTACTTCGTATGCCATACCGAGAGCATAGCGCGGGAAGGGCCAGGGAGTCAAGGGCTCCCCTGCTTGACTACCTGCCTCCTTTCATGCTTTACTATTCTAGCAGCCTGTAGCGCTTTGAATAATTCGATGAAAAATTCGCGTAATTTCACGTTTTTCGAGGCTGCTTTGGGAGTTTTCATGGCACATACGCACTTTAAGGGGCGCTCGCTCCTTACCTGGCTCGATTACAGCGCGGAGGAGATTCGCGCGCTGCTCGACCTCACGCGCAAAGTGAAGAACGAGAGCGCGCGGCACGAGTCCCACCAGCGCTTCAAGGGCAAGACCCTCGCGCTCCTCTTCGAGAAGCGCTCGACCCGCACCCGCTGCGCGTTCGAGACGGCCTTCGGCGAGGAGGGGGGGCATCCGGTCTTCCTTTCGACGCAGGATATTCAACTGGGCGCAAAGGAATCGATAGAGGACACGGCCCGCGTACTGGGGCGTATGTTCAGCGCGATCCAGTTCCGCGGCTTCAAGCAAAGTTCGGTCGAGACGCTGGCGGCCTTTTCCGGCGTGCCGGTCTACAACGGCCTGACGGACGCGTTTCACCCCACGCAGGCGCTGGCGGATGTCTTTACCCTCGAGGAGGCCTTCGGCCCCTGCAAGGGGCAGAAACTCTGCTTCGTGGGGGACGGGCGCAACAACGTGGCGCGCTCCCTTATGGTGATCTCCGCGAAACTCGGCATCCACTTTACGGTGATTACGCCGGGCGCCCTCAATCCGGACGCGGCGCTCGTGGAGCGCTGCCGGCCCCTCGCGTCGGCCTCCGGCGCATCCATCACCATAACGTCAGATCTTGCTGAAGTGAAGGGCGCGGCCGCGCTTTACACGGACGTGTGGGCCTCGATGGGCGAGGAGTCGAAAAAGGCGGAACGCGCCGCGCTCCTTGCCCCCTACCAGGTGAACGCATCTCTCATGGCGCGCAGCGGCCGCCCGGACACGATCTTCCTGCACTGCCTCCCCGCGATCAAGGGCGAGGAAGTGACGGCCGAGGTGATCGACGGCCCGCAGAGCCGCGCCTGGGACGAGGCGGAAAACCGCAAGCACACGATCAAGGCGATCATGCTGGCGACACTGTAGGCAAATTATCAACATAATTTCAAGAAAACCCTCAAGTTCGGGCGGTTTTATGCCGAAATTATGTATATGAAAAAACTCATTCCGGTTTTAATGATCGCCCTGGCCTTTGATGCTGGAGCGGCCACTCCGCAGGATACGGCTTACAAGCAGGAAGGGATCGCCTCGTGGTACGGCGCCGAATTTGAAGGCAAACCGACCGCGTCGGGCGAAACCTTTGATTCGAAGAATCTCACTGCTGCCCATCCTAGCCTGCCTTTCGGGACCTTGCTCAGGGTAACCAATAAGGTTAACCATAAGCAGGTCGTCGTCCGGGTGAACGACAGGGGACCATTCGTCGCCGGAAGGATCGTCGATGTCTCCAAAGCCGCGGCCGAAGCGCTCAATATGCTCGCGACCGGTACCGCCCCCGTAATTGCGGAGACGGTGACCCGCGGGCCTGGCACTCGGGTCGGCGTTCAGTCATTCACTCCCTACCAGGGCGCGGGCGCGCGCCTCACGGCAGTGAACCTGCCCGTGGCGGCGCGCCCTGCCCCTGCGGCGGAAAAGCCCGCAAAGGCTGCCGCTAAAAAGGCCGAGAGCGCCGCAAGCGCCCTTGCCGAGGCCGTGTCCCTGACGCGGGCGCCCGCGCAGAAAACAACGCAGGTGCCGCTCGTGGAAGTGTCCGCGGGCAAGGTCGGAAAACCGGCGAGCGCCGCCGCGGCCGCGCCGTCCGTTCCCGAGCCCTCCGTTCCGGCCTTTGCCGCAAAAGCGGCAGCCCCGTCACGGAGCGCAATCGCGGGCGAGTTGCCCTACATCGGCGAACTGCCCAAACTGGTCAGGCCCACGCCCGCGTCTATCGTCGGCAGTGTGCCCCCGGCCGGGACGAACCAAGCGGTGCGCCTGCAGGTGGGCGCCTACAAGACGCCCAAGAACGCGGTCGTCGCCTTTGACCGGCTGAAAGAGGCCGGCCTCGAGCCTGCCTACGAGCGCTCCGGCGATGTGTACCGTGTGGTGCTTGCCGGCGTCACCGCCGAAAACGTGCAGGGCGTTGCCGAAAAACTCGGCGCGGCCGGCTTCAGAGAAGCGGTGGTTAAGTAGGACGTATGAAAATGATGCCTATCCCCCCCTCTGGGGGGGGAGGGGGGGTCACAGGAGATCACTGTCAACAAGTTAAGGAAAACAAGGCCGTCATTGCCGGACTTGATCCGGCAATCTATCCCTCAAAATGCCATTTTTGATAGAGATTCCGCGGTCAAGCCGCGGAATGACGGT
>JAISTO010000216.1 GCA_031272575.1 Treponema sp.
CGGGGGGGTGTGGGGGAATCGGGTGGGGGGTGGGGGGGTGGTCTTGGGGGGCGGGGGCGCATGCGAGCTCGGGTCGCGAGGTGATGGGGGAGTGGGTAAGAGTGATGCCATCCCCCCCTCTGGGGGGGTAGGGGGGGTCACGAAAGAAGCCCTCCCCCCGCAGGGGGGATGCGACCATAATCCCCCTCTGGGGAGGGTAGGGAGGGGTCGCGGGTGATGCCTCCCGCTGGAGGAGACTCCGCGATCAAGTCGCGGAGTGACGCACTCGTCTTCCGCGCCACGCCCAAGTCCCCAGTCCCAATTCCCAATTCCCAACAGGCGCCAATCGACGCCCATCCCCCCGCTCAAAGCCCCCGCGCCACGCCCCCACTCCCTTCCGTAGTAGACTCCCGCCTTTCCTTCCGGTATGCTGTCAATATGAAAAAACATATCCTGCTGTCCGGCGCGCTGCTGTTTCTGTGCGGGGCGCTGGCGGCTGAGGGGCTTTCGGAGAACGGGGGGCGGCAGGGGAAGAGTCTGCCGCTGCGGCGGGTGACGCTTTTTTCGTCCGGCGTGGGCTTCTTCGAGCACGAGGGGGACCTCTCCGGCACGGCGGCCGCCCCGGCGGAGGTGCCGCTCGCGTTCGAGGCCGGCGCGGTGAACGACGCGCTCAAGTCCCTCCTGGTGAGCGATCCGGTCTGCACCGCGCCCTCGCTCCACTACGGCGCGGAGAACAGCCTTATCCGCACCCTGCGGAGCCTCCGCGTGGACCTGTCCGGCGAGCCGGGTCTTGCCGATATCCTCGGCAGCCTCCGCGGCGAGGAAATCGAAATCCGCGCGCCGGAGCCCCTTTCCGGCCTGATCGTCTTCGTGGAAAAGCGCCAGGGCCGCTATGACGCGCCGCAGGAACTCACTCTTGGGCTCCTCACCGGCGAGGGGCTCCGCGCCGTCCCCCTGCAAAGCGTGGTCTCTTTTTCGTTTAAGAATGCCACGATTGAGGCGGAACTGCGCCGGGGCCTTGCGAGCATAGCGGCCGCCGGCAGCACGGACACGAGGACGCTCCTCCTGCGCCTGCCCGGGGAGGGCAGCCGGAACGTGCGTCTCAGTTACGTGATCCCCACGCCGGTGTGGAAGGCCGCGTACCGCCTCGACCTTTCCGGCGAAACGCCCCGCCTGCAGGGCTGGGCCATCGTGGACAACGACAGCGACACGGACTGGCAGGAACTTACCGTGTCCCTGGTCAACGGCAGGCCGGTGTCGTTCGTGCAGAACCTCTACCCGCCGTACCGTGTCGCCCGTCCCGTGCTCCCCCTCGCGATAGCGGGTACCGCCGAGGCCTCGGTGCGCGGCGCCGCGCTGGAGGAGGAGGAGGAGGAGCGGGTGTTCGAGGCCGCCGCGGACAGCACCGCCTACGCGCGGCAGTCGGCGCCGCGGCCTCTGCTCTCCCTAAAGCGCGCGGATTCGGCCGTGCCGGAGGCCGCCCCCCTCGAAACCGCGCGGGGGGCCGCGGCAGGGGATCAGTTCGCGTTCACCCTGCCGCAGAAGGTCACGCTGGAGCGCCGCACGAGCGCCATGTTCCCCCTCGTCGAGGCGCTTGTCCCCGCGGAAAAGATGCTCGTGCTTGCGGGAGGCAGGATCGGCGGCGCGGGGCAGACCACGCATCCGGAACTCTGCGCGGAAATCACGAACAGCAGCGGTATGCGGCTCCCGGCCGGGCCGGTCACCGTGTACGATGGGGGGACTTACGCGGGGGACGCGCTCCTCGCCTTCCTCAGCGAGGGGGAAAAGCGCCTCATATCGTGGGGCGAGGACGCGGCGGTGACGGCAAGCGCCGCAAACAGCAGCGCGCGCTTCATTACCGCGGTGACGGCCGCAAAGGGGGTAATGACCCTCAAACGGAAACTCGTGTACGAAAAAACCTACACCGTGAAAAACGCCTCCCCCACAAGCCGCGCCCTTGTGATCGAGCACCCCATTACGCGGGGGGCTGCTCTCAGCGAGCCTGCCAAGTACCGCGAGAAGACCGCGGACCTCTACCGCTTCGACGCCGCTCTTAAGGCCGCGGGCACACTCACCTTTACGGTGAAGGAGGAGCAGCCGCTCTCCGAGCAGGTCGTCCTTGCGCGGCTTGGGGACGAAGCCTTTGCCGCCTACGCCGCCAGCGCCGAACTGCCGGACAAGGCCCGCGCCGCGCTGGAAAAGGCCATCAACCTGAAGCAGGCGGCGCAAAAGGCCGCCGCGGACGAGACCGCGCTGGAAAAGGAGCGCGGCCGCCTGGCGGAAGAGCAGGATCGTGTCCGCAAGAACCTCGAGGCCGTGGGGAACACGAGCCCGCAGGGGGCATCCTACCTCGCCCGCCTCGCTGCGCTCGACACGGACATCGACAGCCTTGCATCCCGCCTCGTCCCGGCGCGGGAGGCGTTCCGCGCCGCGAAGCAGGCCTACGACGACTACCTCGCGGCGCTGGAATGGTAAGAAGCCGTCATGCCCTGCTCGATCATCCGGTATACCCCGGAAGAGGCGTCACTGGAGGCCGCCGCGGACGCGCGGGAACTTTTGCCCCTGGCGCGGCCGGGGGCGGTCAACTGGCTCAATGTGGAGACCCTCGACGACAAGGCGGGCGTCGAGGCGCTCGCGGCCGCGTTCAACATACACCCGCTCACGGTCGAGGACATCCTCGACACAGAGCAGCGCCCCAAGGTCGAGGAATTTGACCACTACCTCTTTATCACGCTCAAGGCGATCAACCGCCGCGGGCGCGGGGGGGAACCCCATCCGGGGGACCTGCCTGCCCTCGAGCAGATCAGCATCGTGTTGACCGAAAACACCGTCATCACCTTTCAGGAACTGCCGGGGGACAGTTTCGACAGCATCCGCAGGCGCATACTCAACGCGGCGGGCCGCATCCGCAAGATGGGGAGCGCGTACCTCGCCTACGCGATCCTCGACACGATCATCAACGATTACTTTTTGGTCCTGGACAAGATGGACGAGCGTATCGAAACCTTCGAGGATCGCGCCATCGACGAGCAGGATACGGACTTCATTTCCGACCTGCAGGACGCGAAACGCGGCCTCCTCTCACTCCGGCGCATCATCTGGCCCCTCCGCGAGGCGCTCGGCCTCCTCCTGCACATCGAAAGCCCCTGCCTCCCCGAGAGCGCGCTGCCCTTTTTCAAGGACCTCCACGACAGCGTCATGCAGTGCGCGGAGACCACCGACACCTGCCGCGAACTCCTTGCCGGCGTCACCGAGGTGAACCTGTCGTCAATGTCGAACCGCATGAACCGCGTCATGAAGGTGCTCACCATTATCTCCACTATCTTTATCCCCCTCACCTTCATCGTCGGCGTCTACGGCATGAACTTCAAATGGATGCCGGAACTGGAAGTCACCTACGCATACCCCCTCGTGTGGGGCGTCATGGCCTTCATCGTCATCGGGATGATCCTCTTCTTCAAAAAGCGCGGCTGGCTGTAGCAGGCAGGAGCGCCTCCCCAATGTCAGCGCTTGGGGAGTGGGGAATAGGGAGTGGGGAGTGGGGAGCACTGTCAACAAGTTAAGGAAAACAAGGCCGTCATTGCCGGGCTTGATCCGGCAATCTATCCCTCAAAATGCCATTTCTGATAGAGATTCCGCGGTCAAGCCGCGGAATGACGGTCATCACTTTCGTTAACTTGTTGACATTGGAGTAGGGAGTGGGGAGTGGCTTGCGCCTGGCTCGTAAGGTGCGATTACTACCGGACAGTTTCACGGAGTACGCGCATCTCGCACGCCGTGCACCCCACTCCCTACCCCCCCCTACTCCCCATCCAGCACCTTTACTTCCCAGGGGGCGAGGGTTATTTTCGCCGCGGGCGCTTTCGCGTCGACAACGGCCTCGGATGGGCTGAAGTTCATCAGGAAGACGTAGCGCTTTTGGCCATCGCTGCGCACCTGCGCGGTGACGCCCGCGGGGAGCGGCGCGTCGATGGCGCGGCGTATGCCGGTTTCCTTTACCAGGGCGGCGTAGAAGTCGTCGAGGAAGCGCTGCTCCGTGCGGGCCGCGATGAAGCAGGCCTTGCCCTTGCCGTAACGGTGCGCGGTGAGGGCCGGACGGCCCGCGTAGAAGTCCTCCCCGTAGACGGCCAGGGCCTCGGCGCCGCGAAGGTGTACCAGTTCGCAGAAGTCGTGGATGCGATAGCGCGCGCCCTGCCACTCGAGGCTGTTTTGGTCATCCTCGTAGAGCGCGTCGATCTCCTCGCACCAGATGCCGAGGACCTCCTTGAGGGGGCCGGGGAAGCCGCCCAGGAAGCAGAGGTCGTTTTCATCAACATAGCCGCTGATATATGTGGTGACGAAAGTACCCCCCCTTTCGACGAAGGCCGCGATGCGCTCCGCGAAGCCGGGCCGCAGCATATAGAGCATGGGGGCCGCGACGAGCTCGTAGCCATCGAGCGGGCGGGTCGAGTCGATAATGTCGACGCTGACGCCCTGCTTCCAGAAGGCCTGGTAGTGCTCGATGACGGTTTTTTCGTAACCGGTTTTTCCCTGAAGCAGCCCCTTGACATCGTCGAGCGCCCAGCGGACATTCCAGTCGAACACGAGCGCAGCGCCCGCGGGGGTTGCTGTGCCGAGGAGCGCGTCCATGCCGGCGAGACGCTTGCCCACCGCGGCCACGTCGCCGAAGACGCGGGTGTGTTCGGTGCCCTCGTGGTCCACCACCGCGCCGTGAAACTTCTCGCAGGAGCCCCGGCTCTTGCGGAACTGGAAGTACTGCACCGTATCCGCGCCGTGGGCCACCGCCTGCATCGACTGGAGCATGTGGACACCGGGCCGGTGCAGTTTTGCCACGGGCCGCCAGTTCGTCGCGCTGGGGGACGATTCAATCAACATGAAGGGCTTGTCCTTGAGGGAGCGCTTGAGATCGTGGCAGAAAGAAGCCCGCGCCGCCGTTTCAATGTCTCTTTCCGTACCCGTCCACTGGGGGTAGTTGTCCCAGGCCACCACGTCGAGCACTTCGGAGAAACGGAAGTAATCGATGCCCGGATAGGTGCCCATGAGGTTGGTGGTACAGGGCACATTGGGGGTGATTTTTTTGAGCGGGGCGATTTCGTGAAGGTAGAAGTCGACAAACTGCTCGGTAGTAAAGCGCTTCCAGTCGAGGTTGAGGCCATGCACACTCGTTTCGCCGCGGGGGCCTGGGCTTTCGATCTGCGACCAGTCATTGTAGGTGTGACTCCAGAAGCCGGTCCACCAGGCGTCGTTCAGCGCCTCGATATTGCGGTAGCGCTTTTTGAGGAAGGCGCGGAACCGCTCCTGGCAGAGCGGGCAGTGGCATTCGCCCCCGTACTCGTTGGACACGTGCCAGACCGCCAGCGCCGGGTGGTCCTTGTAGCGCTCTGCCAGGCGGGTGTTGATGGCGCTGACCTTTTCGCGGTAGAGCGGGGACGACAGGCAGTGATTGTGCCGCTCACCGTGCAGGTTCCGCAGGCGCTGCGCGTTCACCCGCAGCACCTCCGGGTATTTCTGGCTCATCCACGCGGGACGGGCCCCGGAGGGCGTCGCGAGCACCGCGGCCATGTCGTTTTCGGCCAGCAGGTCCATGACCTCGTCGAGCCATTCAAAGTGATAGTCCCCCTCGACCGGCTCAAGCGCCGCCCAGGAGAAAATGCCGACCGAGAGGGTATTGATTCCCGCAAGACGCGCGAGCCGCATATCCTCTTTCCAGATACGGTTAGTCCCGTCAGTGTCCCGCCACTTGATCCACTGGTCGGGATTGTAATCCCCCCCATGCAGGAAGTGCGGAAAGCGCGCCGCTATGGGCGCATGCCGTAAGGCTTTTTTCATTAAGGTACCTCGGGGCTATTGTAGCGGATACGGGGGATTTAGCGGAAGGGGGAGTGGGAAGTAGTGGCGGCGCGATGCGGGAGACGCAATGGTGACCCCTCCCTACCCTCGCCCGCACTCTCCACTCCCCACTCCCCCATGCACTCCGCTGCCCTCACTCGCCACACCCCCCGCCCCCGCATCACGCCCAAGTCCCAATTCCCAAGTCCCAATTCCCAACAGGCGCCACTCCCCGCCTAGGCCCTCGCTCAAAGCCATTGCATCACTCCCCCCACTCCCCACTCCCTATTCCCCACTCCCTATCCTCCCCCTTGACGCGGTTGGCTATTATGCGGCAACATAAGAAAGAAAGGAGTGGAAGAGTATCGATGACTAACGAGCGTATTTTCAAGATGCCTTTTGCCAATGTCTACCCGATGTTGGTACAGAAGGCGGAACGTAAAGGGCGCGCGAAAGAGGAAGTCGATGCGGTCATTTGCTGGCTGACCGGTTACGACGACGGGGGCCTGCGCTCACAACTCGAAAAGCAGGTCAGCCACGAGACGTTCTACGCCGAGGCGCCGCGCATGAACCCGAACGCGGAAAAGATCAGCGGCGTGGTCTGCGGCATCCGTGTCGAGGACATCCAGGACCCGCTGATGCAGAAAATCCGCCAACTCGACAAACTGGTTGACGAACTGGCGAAGGGCAGGCCTCTGGAAAAAGTGCTGCGCAGTTGAGGCAAAACCACAAAAATCTCTAAAAACTCCAAAAGCAGCCCCGGCACTCAAAATCAACAAGTGCTGGCGGGCATACCGCGGCCCCTTGATTTTTTTCCATAAATTGCTTATACTTATAGCATAAGATTAAGTTCCGCGAGGAAGCGCCTGTCGTTAGCGGCGAGGCTGTTTTGGCGTTCCCTGGCACAAGCGAGGTTTGTAAATATGGATGTTTTTTCAAAAAAGAGGAGCGGTTTTCGCTTCGTTGTGGTATTTTTGCTTTTCATCCTCCCCAACACTGGTGCAGTTTCCCAGACCTTCCGCACCGAAGTTGGAGCGGCGGGAAACTTTATCTGGCTCTCCGATGGGGCATCTTTTCCGGAAAACGGCATCCCCGCCCCGGGCGCCGAATTGGGGCTGTCACTCTATTTCGGCAAGTACGTGGGCATAAGCGCTACGAGCATTGTGTCATTCCCCATAGAGAATGACGCTTCGCCCCCCTTGCAGATGCAGGCTTTTGCGGGACCTTCTTTTCCCTTCCGCATGAAAAATTTCGCCATAACCTTAACGCCGGCCTTCTATATCTACCTCCTCCTGCCGAACGGCTATGCGTCAGTAATGGACTACGGCGCGGGCGTGAACGTGGCGCTGGAATATCACATGAACCGGTCACTGTACTTTTACGGAAAGGCCAGCGGGGTATACTGCATTACGGGAAGTAATTTCGCCTTGGCGCCTGCTTTTGGGATGGGCTTCAAGGTCAACGATCATACGCCGGCTCCGGAAAAGGCAGGCCCGGTACAACCGGCTCTGGTAAAGGCAGCCTCGGCAGAAGCGGCCCCGGCACAGCCGGCTCCGGCAGAAGCGGCTCTGGCAAAGGCGGCCCCGGCACAGCCGGCCGCGGCCGCGGCTCCGAACCCAATAGTCGAGGAATACTTCAGTGCGGGGCTCGAAGCATACAAAGCCAAAGACTATGACGCCGCTATCGCCGCCTATACAAAGGCCCTGAATATTGAACCGGACAATGCGGAACTCAAGAAGAGCATGGCCAGCGCAATCAACAGCCGGGGAGTTTCCTTTTACAAAGCCAAAAACAAGGACGCTGCCGCGGTCGATTTCGCAAAAGCCCTGCATTTCGATCCTGCCAACATGACGGCAAAGAAAAATCTGGAACGGGTTCAGGCGGAAATGCAGCCCGCCGCTGCCGCGGCTCCGGATCCCAGGGTCCAGGAATATATCAGCGCGGGACTCGAGGCTCAAAAAGCAAAAGACTATGACGCCGCTATCGCCGCCTATACGAAGGCGCTGAAGATTGAACCGGACAACGCGGAACTAAAGAAAAACCTGGCCGCCGCGTTCAACAGCCGGGGAGTTTCCTCTTACAAAGCCAAAAACAAGGCGGCCGCCGCGGCCGACTTCACCGAAGCCCTGCGTCTCGATCCCACAAACAGGACG
>JAISTO010000071.1 GCA_031272575.1 Treponema sp.
AAAAATCTACTCTAAAAACTCCTGGGTTGGGCGGAAGCCCAACCCCAGCAGCCTCGAAAAGCGTGAAATCACGCGAATTTTTCATCGAATTATTCAAAGTGCTACAGGCTGCTAGACTCTATCCATAGAGGGAGGCTGACTATGGCAGGATTAATGACCGAACGCGAAAAAATGGCGGTTACCCTGAAAAGTATCGCCCTGAGCAAGGCCGGAAGAGAGGCGGAGGCCATGGCTTTGGAAAAAAGCATACCCATGCCGCCGTTTTGGCCGCGTTTTGGAAAAAGCACGGCTGTATAGACGACTTTATCAAAGATGGCTATAACATGGCCGAAGCGGAGGCCGAATTTGGACCGGACTGGCTTAGTGCGGTAACATCTATCGCAGTGTGCGGCTTATTTATCAGGGTAAGGCGTGGCTCGACACAGAAGGCGCGGAGGGGGCAGGGCGTATCAGTGACGACTATAATGCGTACCGTTTTGCAGAGTTACAACCGTCACAATTACCGGTATAAGGGAATGCCGAAGGACGCATTTCACACCGCCTGTGAAGGGCAGATAACCCGGATTGAGCGCGCCTTGTATGTTACCGGTATACACCTTACCGAAAAAGAAGTTTTTAAGCAGTGCATATTGAACATGGGTACCGCCCAAGCCGTCTACTGCGAACGACAGCAGCAGACGATGGGAAAGGCCGCGCTGCCCACGGCCTAACGCCCCGTCATCCCGTAGCCTAAGGCCCCGTCATCCCACGGCCTAACGCCCTGTCATTCCGCGGCTCGACCGCGGAATCTGCCCGCGGGGGCGGCCGCCTTCTAATCAATCTTCCGTCCGGTCTCTGTTAAAAAGCCCGCACCGCACGAACCGAATACTCGTTGCGCTTGAGTAGGTAGTACTGATAGCCGGTACCGAAATCCTGAAACCACGCGCAGTTGTTATTGCCCTCGGAGGAAGACCAGTACCAACTGTTGGAGAAACCTCCGAGCCCCTGCTTATGCAGTTGTTGATACATAGCATCGAACTCCTCTTTCGTAGGAAGATGCCATCCCGCGATGCCGTTGACCTTGAGCGACTTGCATCGCGCGATCGCGTTTGACCAGGTGGCCTTGAATTCAGTGGAAGCAGGAGCGACTTCAAGCATGGAAAACACCGTACAAAGCATTATACCGCCGGCCGGGCCAGTGTCTCCGGTCTTGTATGACCGGCCTGTTTGGGTTTTCATATAATTTTCCGCTGTCAAAATTGAAATTTTATTCTTTTTCGCCGTGTTTGTCACATTCGCCCCGTCCAGGCTCGCTATTTTGATGGTAAAATCTTCGGTTATCTTGTCTGCGCTCACCGCCGGAAACTTGACGGTAACGCTGGTCTGTGATTTTTCCGCGCTCTCTTTTTTATCACGAAAAATGATGGCCCAGCCCGCAGAAAGGGGCACGGTCTGCGTTCCTATGACCGCCCCCTGCTCATCCAACAACTGCACCGCGACATTGTATTTCACCGTGATATTCGGCGTTACCTGTGAGGCCCCGCCGGAAGCGTTTTTTGCCGGCCAGTCCAGTCCCCACGCGGCGGCTTGTCCGGTTTCCGCAAGCCCCGCGTATACCGCGTCCACCACGCCGGTTATCGGCACGGGCCAGTTTTTATCGGGCAGTAAGCCAATGTCAAAACTGATGGGTATAGTGTTTTTATCTATATCGATATCCCCCTGCTGTAAATCTGTGGAGTACACGAGGTAACTTGCAAGGGGCGTGTTTTTCACGTAGTCCGCCACAAATTTGTCGCATTCCGCAAGCCGCGCAGTCCAGGCTTTGCGCCAGGCAGTCTCGCTGCGGGTATCCACGCCGATGCTGCCGCTCGAAACTTCCGCCCTGGTGCTGTTCATGCGGTTCACCGCCTCGGCCAGGCTGGGGTCGCTGTTTGCCGACTGAATGAAGTACGACAGCGCCTCCACCACGGTGCCCTTCTTCATAGCCTCGATACCCTTGGCAAGATTCATCTGGGCGTTCACCGCCTGCTCGCTTTGCGCCGGCTCAAGCGCGGCTTTCGCCGCCTCGGTAAGGTTCACCCCCAGTTGGCCGAGCAGGTCGGCAGCGGCCTGGTTCAGCGCCGCAGCGTCAAGCAGTTTCTCCGGCGTGGTATTCACCGTGAACGACGCCTTGCGCGCCCCGGTCTCCGCATGGGACACCGTTAGTTGCAGCGAATACTGCGCTGCGCTGCTCTTGCTTATATTCCCCGCCAGGATGTGATTGGCGCTGGTGACAGCGCCGATTTTGGCATACTCTTTTTCTGTATAAGTTCCCGTCTTCGAGATACGCTGCTCCGCCAGAACCTTGTCCATATTCTGCCGGTCAATCACCGTGATCGCCGAATACTTGCTGAAGTCAGCGCTCAGAACCCCTTGTATGTAGGCAGGTATCCAGTTGTCCGCCCCCAGGTTTTTGCCTTCCGGCTCGAGCAAGGCCAGCCGTATAGCCCTGCCGCCGTCACCGGTATAAAAACTCTCGGCGCCCGCTGTCTGCGGCGCAAAGACCCCCAAGAGCGCCGCAAGGGCAAAGATAAGAAAAAACAACGCCCTGCAAAAAGAGTGCTTTTTTGTAAAAAAAGCCGCCCCCCGCAAGAGCACTGTTTGGGAACAGGAGAACAGACCATTCATCATATTACCAGTATGATGAATTTTGAAAAAGGTGTCAAGGGGGCGCCCCTTGACTCGCCCCCCGCCCCTCCGCTATACTCAGCCCATGGACAACACTGAAACGCCAAACCAGGAGGGGCCGGCCGCGGCCGGCAGGGTTATCCCTATCTCCATTGAAGACGAAGTCAAAAACGATTACTTAATCTACGCGATGTCCGTCATCGTGGCCCGGGCGCTGCCGGATGTGCGGGACGGGCTTAAGCCGGTGCACCGCCGGCTCCTCTATGCGATGGACAAACTCGGTCTGCGGCCGGGCTCGGCCACCCGCAAGAGCGCCCTCATCGTCGGTGAGACGATGGGTAAGTACCACCCCCATGGGGACCTCGCGCTCTACGACGCGCTCGTGCGGCTGGCGCAGGATTTCTCGCTCCGCTGCCCGCTCGTGCAGGGCCAGGGCAACTTCGGCTCCCTCGATGGGGACCCGCCGGCGGCCATGCGCTACACCGAGGCAAAACTCTCCCGCATCGGGGACGAGATGCTGCAGGACCTCGACAAGGAGACAGTCGACTTCATCCCCAACTACGATGAGTCCGTCACCGAGCCCTCGGTGTTGCCCGCGGCCGCGCCCAACCTGCTCGTCAACGGGTCCTCCGGCATCGCGGTGGGCATGGCCACGAACATGGCCCCGCACAACCTGGGCGAGGTCTGTAACGCGATCTGCGCGTTCATCGACAACCCGGACATTACCCTCGAGGGCCTCATGCAGTACATCGAGGGGCCCGACTTCCCCACCGGCGGGATCATCTTCGGGCGGCGGGGCATACGCGACGCGTACGAGACCGGCCGCGGCCGCATCCTCGTGCGGGGCAAGTTTACGGTCGAGACCGCCAAGTCCGGCAAAGAGAGCATCGTCTTCAACGAGATACCCTACAGCGTCAACAAGAAACTCCTCCTCGAGCGCATCGGCGTACTCGTGCGGGATAAGGTCATCGACGGGATAGCCAGTTTCAACGACGAGTCAGACCGGGACGGCATCCGCATCGTCATCGATCTGAAAAAGGGCGCCATCCTCAAGGTCGTGTTGAATCAACTCTTTTCGAACACGCCGCTCCAGACCACCTTCGGGATCATCAACCTGGCCCTCGTCAAGGGGAAGCCGCAGACCCTCACCCTCAAGGAATTAATCCACTACTTCGTCGAGCACCGCGTCGAGGTGGTCACGCGCAGGACGCGCTTCGAACTGCGCAAGGCCGAGGAGCGCGCTCACATACTCGAGGGCCTCGTCATCGCGCTCACGAACATCGACGAGGTCATCGCGCTCATCAAAGCGAGCCGCGATGTGGCGGACGCGGAACTGAAACTGCGCGAGCGCTTCCTGCTTTCCGAAGCGCAGGCGCACGCGATCGTCGAGATGCGCCTCGGCAGGCTCACCAGTCTCGAAGTGGAGAAAATTGAGCAGGAACTGGCGGAACTCAAAGCGCGGATCGCGTATCTTAAATCACTTCTCGAAGACGAAACGAAACTGCGCGGCGTCATTAAAGATGAAACGCGCGGCATCGCGGAGCGTTACGGCGACGCCCGCCGCACCGACATCGTCGCGGGCGAAATCGAGACCATCAACATCGAAGACCTCATCAAAAAAGAAGAAATGATGATCCTCATTTCGAACCTGGGCTATGTGAAGCGGGTGCCAGTCTCCAGTTACAAAAACCAGGGCCGCGGCGGCAAGGGTATGCAGAGCGCGAAACTGGCCGAAGACGATTTCATCGAGCAGATCTTCGTCGCCAACACGCACGAGTACATCATGTTCATTACGAGCGAGGGCAAGGCGTACCAGATGAAGGTGCACGAACTGCCGGAGGGTACCCGCATCGCGAAGGGGGCGCACATCAAGAGCCTGCTCAGCCTGTCCCCCAACGAGGACATCACCGCGATCGTTTCGATCCGGGGGGATATTGACCGGGATACGGCCGCCGCGCAGTACCTCTTCATGGGGACGGCGCGGGGGGTTGTCAAGAAGGTGCGGGTCAGCGAGTTCGCCAACGCGAAGACGCGGGGCGTTACCGCGATCAAACTGGACGAAGGCGACCGGCTGGTCAGCGCCATGCTGACAAGCGGCGCGGACGAGGTGGTGCTCATCTCGCGGCGGGGGCAGGCGCTGCGCACCCACGAGGATGCGGTACGCGCCATGGGCCGCGCGTCCCGGGGGGTCACCGGTATGCGCCTCGCCTCCGGCGACGAACTCACGGGGCTGCTGCGCGTCGCCCCGGACGAGCGCATGCTCCTCCTCTCCGAGTTCGGCTACGGCAAGCGGGTCGAGTTCAGCGAGTTCTCCGCGCACGGCAGGGGCACCGGCGGCCAGAAAATCTACACCGTCGGCGAGAAGACCGGCGAACTGGTCGGCTGCGTGAGCGTCCGCGACAGCGAGGAGATCATGTGCATTACCAGTCAGGGTATGTCCATCAAACTGAAGGTCAAGACCATAGGGGTGATGGGGCGCGCCGCGCAGGGGGTACGCATCCTCAGCATCGAGAAGCCGGACTTCGTCATCGGGGTAGACCGCATCGTGAACGAGGAGGAGGAAGAGTCCTCCCTGTTATGACCCCCCCGCCCCTGCCTTTCGCCCGCCCTTTTATCGGCCCGGAAGAGGAGGAGGCCGTCCTAAGGGTACTCCGCTCCGGCTGGCTCACCACCGGACGGGAGGCGCTCGCATTTGAAGAGGAGTTTGCCGCGTTCCTGGGGGCGCCGGGGCTCCGCTGCCTGGCGGTGAACTCGTCGAGCGCGGGGCTCTGCCTCTCTCTCGCGGCCTGCGGGGTGGGGCCTGGGGACAAAGTACTCGTCCCCACCTACACCTTCACCGCAACGGCGGAGGCGGCCTGCCACCTGGGCGCGGAGCCGGTTTTTGTGGACTGCGCCCCGGGGGGCTTCAACATTGACGTGGACGCAATCGAGAGGGCTCTGGCCGCGCTCCCCGGGGGCCGCGCTAAAGCGGGCGCTAAAGCGCTTATCCCCGTGCACTTCGGGGGCCTCCCCTGCGACATGGACGCGATCAACGCGGCCGCCGCGAAAGTGGGCCTCAGGGTAATCGAGGACGCGGCGCATGCCTTCCCCTCGCTCACGAGCAGGGGCTACGCGGGTACGCTGGCGGATGTGGGGGTGTTCTCGTTTTACGCGACCAAGCCGATCACCACGGGCGAGGGCGGCATGATCGCGGTGCGGGACGAGCGCATGGCGCAGACCCTGTGCCGCCTCCGCTCGCAGGGCATAGACCGGAGCGTCTGGAACCGCTACACGGACAGCAGGGCCTCCTGGTACTACGAAGTGACCTGCCTGGGGTGGAAGTGCAACCTGCCCGACCTGCTGGCGGCGCTCGGCAGGGCTCAACTGCGCCGCGCGTCGGCGCTCCTCGCGCTCCGCCGCTCTATCGCGGCGCGCTACGACCGGGCCTTCGCGGGGGACGAGCGCTTCGAAGTGCCCCCCACCGGGCCCGCGGACGCCCGCCACCTGTACCCGCTTCGCATACGGCAGGGCGCCGCGCTGTCCCGCGACACCCTGGCCGCCGCGTTGCAGAGGGCGGGCATAGGCGTGTCCGTGCACTTCATCCCCCTGCACATGATGCCGTTCTACAAAAACCGCTGCGGCCTGCACGACGAGGATTTTCCCGAGGCCCTGTCCGCATATAAACGCACACTCTCGCTCCCGATCTGGCCCGGTATGACGAACGAGCAGGTGGAGAGGGTGACAGAGACAGTCCTGAACATGCAGCCTGGGGGGGTGTCAACGTAAGAGGCGCGGCCTTTTTACCATTTATGCTCTGCGGGAATTAACTTTTTCTGCGGGCGCTTTAGGTTGATCCAATGGTATGACCCCCCCAGCATTATTGAAAAACGAGTGAACTCATTGTATGGGTTGTTAAGAAATCTGCTTTCACCGAGGTCCCATCCGCAGCGCATGTGCAGAGAGGCTATTCCCGGCCCCCATTTTCTGCCGAGACGAAGACCAATAATCCCGCCTATCATGGAAGTAGGAGAAACCATTTCAAGATTCGCAAGAGGCAATTGAAAATAGATGCCTGTTTCCATTTGCAGCATAAAAAACGCAGGATACCAGTTTATTTTAAAAAGTAACGGCGCTTCAAGCAGCGGAGCCATGTACTCTTCCCTTCCATTTGCTGTTGATCCATCGGCGTTCTCGTAACCTACATAGGAATAGTTCAGCGTAAAGTCCAGTTCGAACCCTAAACTCATCCCAAGGTTGACGGATCGCAGAATGAGCCATTGCCAGTCCTCCGCCATCCCAACCGTGAAGGAAATACCATCGTAAGGCTGATGGCCGGTGTAACGCCGAATCACCATCCCAAGAACAGGCGAGGTGTACAGATAGCCGTTCTTCCATGAAACATCTTCCGGCGGCAGAGGAACTTCGACCGTCGGGATAAGAAAGAACAACTGCGAGATAATCATCTGCGCAAGAGGCGTGAATTCATCCGCATCTACGTAATCGCGCATATTTTTCCCCACCAAAAAGCCGGTTTTCATATCCCACAAAGATATGGTACACTGATTGATACCGTTTGTCTGCCTGCTCCGTGCCTCGGTAACGACGTACACTGCGTCTCCGTTTGTTCCAATAGCCATAATGTTATTTTTGTTTGGAAGGACCCCATCCAAAAATACCGATTGAGTCAGCACCGCCCGGTAACTCCCCATCGTGTTGATGGTGCTTACTATGTTGGTGAGGATAGCGGTATCCTCGTCGGTTCGCACCGGCGAAGAGCAGGCGACCACCACGAGAGGCTTGTTCCCTACCCGCGCTTCGAGTTCAACCTCCTGATCCTGCGCGCAGAGAAATTGGGCGGCAAACAGGAGTCCGCCGAAACAGACTATTTTGACTACCCTCCTCCCAGAGCAGATTGTTGACATTTTAGAAATACCTCCTCTCCTACAAAAAAGCATACATTATCCTTTTATATTATCGACAATAAGAAAGTTTTTCAATAGGGAAAAATGCTCTCCACAAAAAGACTCATCTTTTTCCCACCCCCTGCCGATACTTTAAATGCATGACACAATGCGCACGTTTTTTTCATGCGATGCTCATAGCCGCTTTCCTTCCCCCAGGGCTTTCCTCCCTCTGGGGGGAGGAATTTTTTTATATCCATAAAGCAGGTGATCAGTATCGCATACTTTCAACGGTGAACGAGGACGTCTACCTCAACCGGGCGTTCCAGTATCGCACACAGATCGTGAACCGCATCGCGGTGCGGGTGCTCGCGGAGCGTGAGGGCGTGGGGAGCGTCGAGGCCGTGTTTCAGACCGCCGAACGGGCACAAACGCCCGTCCGGGCACAGGCACTCGAGCGGCCGCAGGAAATGCCCCGTCAGGGCGGGCAGCGGCCCCCCCAGCGCGGCGCGAAGGTCCCCCTGGGGGCCTTTCAGTGGGACAAGGACTACGAGTCCCGCTTCGAGCGTGACCGCCTGGGGCATATCACCATAGGGGGCGCGTACTTTATGCCCGTGGTGCGGAATGTGCCCGTGTTTCCGGGCCGCGGCCTCGCCCCCGGGGACACCTGGACCGCCGAGGGCCACGAGATGCACGACTTCAGCGGGAACTTCGGCATACGCGAGCCGTACCGCATACCCTTCACCGCGTCCTACCGCTACCTCGGCGAGCGGCTCTGGCAAAACGAGCCCTGCCCCGCGTTCGAAGTGCGCTACCGCATCCTCACGGAGCCGCCGCCGGCCAAGGGCCGCGCCTGGCCTCTGCGCATTCGGGGGGACTCACGCCAGATCGTGTACTGGGATGCGGAACGGGGCCGCGAGCGCGCCTACACCGAAACCTTCCGCATGATCTTCGACCTGTCTGACGGTACCACCATCGAGTTTCGCGGAAGTGCGAGCGCCGAGGTGGTAAATCCCGAGGAGATGAACAAGGCCGGCATCGTGGATGATATCAAAAAAGAACTGGAGGAGCAGGGCATAGAGGGGGTTGATGTGGAGGCCGGCGCGGAGGGCGTGAAAATCACCCTGGAAGATATCCGCTTTGAGGCGGACTCCGCGCGGCTCCTCCCCAGCGAGCGCGCCAAACTGGACGCGATAGGCGGCATCCTGCGGCGCTACGCGGACCGCGACCTGCTGGTGGAGGGCCACACCGCGCTCGCGGGCCTTGCGGAAAACCGCGGCCCCCTCTCGCTCGAGCGTGCGCAGGCGGTCGCGGGCTACCTCGAAGGCCAGGGGGTGCGTGCGCCGGATCGCATCATCACCCGCGGGGCCGGCGCGGATCGCCCCGTCGCGGACAACCGCACCGAGGCCGGCCGCGCCCGCAACCGCCGCGTCGAGATCACCATACTGGAGAACTGAGGCCCCCGTCACTCCGCGCTTTGATCGCCCGTCACTCCGCGCTTTGACTCCCCCCGTCACTCCGCGCTTTAAGCGCGGAGTCTCCCTCTGTTTGCGGCAACGAAGTTGCCCTTGCGAGGGGGCTCCCTCGCGAAGGAGTAAGGCACCGCTCCCCCCACCACTGTCAACAAGTTAAGGAAAACAAGACCGTCATTGCCGGGCTTGACATAGTTCGGTTTTAACCGAACTACGCAATCTACTCCTCAAAATGGCCATTTTGGTAGAGAGTCCGCGATGGAGCGGGGAACCTTCGCGGCGCTTGCGCCGCTCGGTCCCGTTTCCAAGTCGCGGGATGACGATTGTTCCTTTTCATAACTTGTTGACAGTGCTCCCCCCCCTCCCCCCTCCCTATTCCCTCCATCGCCTTCTTCCGACTTCTTGACTTCCTTTTCAGTCCGTGCTATACGATCCCTATAAGGAGAAAAAAATGAGTTCATCACACTTTGAAAAAATCT
>JAISTO010000131.1 GCA_031272575.1 Treponema sp.
AAACGCTGCTCGACCGGCGCAACACGTACCTGTACCCCTTGCAGGCGCGGGGCATAAAGGTGCTGCTTGGACTGACCGGCGGTCAGGATAATGTCACCTTCGGCTCGCTCGATCTCGAAGCATATCACCAAGACCCCGAAACGCTCGACTACGCAACTGAATACCCGCGCTTCGCCAACCTCATAAAAGGCTTTCTCGACGTCTACGATCTGGACGGCGTGGAGTTTAACGACGCGGACGCGGCGACTCCCGGTACTTCCGAATCGGTATATCCTGACAAACGGGCGAGTTTATACGGAACATCCAAGCAGGAAGAAAGAGAGAAGTACTGGAAAGAAGGCGGAGAGATAATGTGCAATCTCTGTTACGAGTTGTGGGAACTCTGCGAGGCGGACAATCAGGATAACGACATGGAAGATTACGAACGGCGGGACAAAAAATATATCATCGTGCGGCAGAAAAACTTCGGCCGCTATCTTCCGCGTAACGTACCCGGCTCACCGAACAACCCGGTTTTCTGGGGGAGCGACACGGTGATCGATTATGTGTCGTTCAGCGCAACGGTCGCGGCCGATTTCACGTCCGGGAGTTTCTGGGGCGACAGCGTCATTCCCTCCTGGGAAACGACGCCGGTGTTCGTGCGCAAGTTGTACGGCCCGCTGGTGGTGAATCTTGCGGGCGCGTCCGGGCCGGTGCCCACGGTGGCGAAGATGGAAGAGTACTCCGCGCGCTACACGGTGAACGAGTCCGGCAATCCGCAATCGCCCGGCGACTATGGGCTTGTGTGCTTCCACAACCTGCGGCCCGTTTCGGAGGCCGCCTCGGACAGCGCCTTCGCGGTGCTGGACGGGGGCACCGATGACACGAAGCAGGCCGACTACCTGTCCATCTTCTCGCGGGCCGTGTTCGATTGCAAAACCGTGCTGCGGCAGGGCGGCGGAGACTACGCGAAGGATTGGTAATGCGAAAAAAGTTTTGGACCAAAGATGACAGTCAGTTCACGCTGCTCGCGCTGCCGACGGCGCTGTGGTTCTTGCTCTTCAGTTACCTGCCCATGTTTGGCGCGATCATGGCCTTCAAGGATTACCGCATCTCCGGCGGCTTTTTGAAAAGCATGGTCGAGAGCAAATGGGCCGGGCTGGACAATTTCAAGTTTCTTTTTAAGAGCGGCGACATCTGGCTTATCCTGCGCAACACGCTCGGCTACAACAGCGTGATGATCGTGCTGGGGGTCGTGCTGCCGGTGGCGCTGGCCATCATCATAAGTGAGATTCGCGGCAAGCGCCTGGCCAAGGTGTATCAGACGCTGCTTTTCTTTCCCTACTTTTTGTCGTGGGTGGTGGTGTCCGCGCTCGTGTGGGCCTTTCTCAGTTACGATCTCGGCATCGTGAACACGGCGCTCGGCGGGCTGGGCCTCGAGCCGCGGCGCTGGTATATGGAAAAATCTTTTTGGCCGTTTTTCCTTATCTTTATGAGCCAGTGGAAGAGTCTCGGATACAGCATGGTGGTGTATCTCGCGGCGATCAAGTCGCTCGACTGGGGGATATACGAGGCGGCGCTTATCGACGGGGCAAGCAAGTGGCAGCAGATACGGCGCATCACGATTCCGCTCATGCGGCCCGTTATCGTGCTGATGTTTATCATGTCGGTGGGGCGCATCTTTTATTCGGACTTCGGGCTTTTTTATCAGGTGCCGCGCGGGTCGAATTCGCTTTACACGGTCACCTACACGCTGGATGTGTACGTGTACCAGCAGTTGAAGAGCGCGACGACCGGGATGGCGAGCGCGGCGGCGCTGCTGCAGGCGGCGGCGGCCTGCGCGACTATCCTGTTCACCAACTGGGTGGTGAAGCGGCTGGACGCCGACTCGGCGATGATATGAGGAGCGCGCGATCATGAAAAAGAATCGTTTCAAGGGGGGGGGAGGGTATGCGCGGTTTAACCGGATAGGGCCGGGGGCGAACGCGCTTTTCAACGCGCTGCTCTTTGCGCTGGCGGCGCTGTGCATAGTGCCTATGCTGCTGGTGCTCGCGATCTCGCTTTCGCCGGAGCAGGAGATACTGCGCTCGGGCTACCGGTTTTTCCCGCGGCGGATTTCGCTCGAGGGCTGCGCCTTCGTGATTCGGCAGGGGGGAACCATTTTGCGCGCGCTCGGTATGTCCGTGTTCGTGACGGTGAGCGGCACCGTCATTGGCGTGACGCTCAACTCGCTTATGGGGTATGTGCTCTCACGGCGGCGCTACCGGCTGCGGGGTTTTTTCACGTGGCTCGTGTTCATCCCCATGGTGTTCAACGGCGGGCTCGTGGCGACTTACTTCGTCACCGCGCAGTTTCTCGGTTTGAAGGACAGCGTCTGGGCGCTCATTCTGCCGCTCTCGGTGTCGTCCTTCAGCGTCATCGTGTGCAAGACGTTTTTCCGTATCAGCATCCCGGATTCGCTCATCGAGTCCGCGGTGATAGACGGGGCGAGTCAACTGCGCATCTACGCGTCCATCGTGCTGCCGCTTTCGCTGCCGGTACTCGCGACCGTGGGCCTCTTCCTCAGTTTCGCGTACTGGAACGACTGGTTTCAGGCCATGCTGTACATCGACAACACGAGTCTCTTCACGCTGCAGGCGTACCTGAACCGGCTGCTTGGGGACATCAACTTTCTCGCGCAGAACGCGGCGTCGCTCGGCGCGTCGCAGGCGGAGCTGCTTGCGGCCATGCCCAAGGAAGCGGCCCGCATGGCGATAGTGGTCATCGCCGTGCTGCCCGCCGCCTGCGTGTACCCGTTCTTCCAGAAGTACTTCGTCGCCGGTCTGACGGTGGGAGCGGTAAAGGGGTAGGTAGGGAGTAGGGAATAGGGAGTAGGGAGTAGGGGGGATAGGGAGTGGTGAGTAGGGAGTAGGGAATAGGGAGTAGGGGGGATAGGGAGTAGGGAGTAGGGAGTAGGGTGCGCGGTGTTTGCGGGATGCGCGGACTACCGGAATACTTGACGAGAGTAGGCGCAACTTACGAGTCAAGCGCAAGCCACTCCCCACTAGCCACTCCCCACTCCCCAAAAAACAAGGAGAACAAAACATGACTTACAAACAAACGCTGATCCTCCTTGCCGCGCTTGCAACCGCGGCAGTGGGGTGCGCGAAAAGTGAGCGCGGGGGGGCTGGAGTGCCTGTGCTGCTGTGGTGGCAGATCGGCGGGGGCTTGAGCGCGCGCGACGCGGCGGCGATTGAAAAGATCGCCGATTATACCGAGGCGAAGATCGGGGTGCGCTTCGAGGTGAAGCAGGCCGGCTGGGGGGACGCGGGGTATAAGTTTAAGACGATCGTCAACTCGGGGGAGTACTTCGACATCATGTTTACCGACCTGGGGATGTACAACCTGCTGAGCCGCATGGGGGCCTACGCGGACCTCAGCGATCTGCTGGGGGACTGCGCCCCGGCACTGCGCGCGTATATCCCGGAGAGTCTCTGGAAGGGGGTGACGATCGACGGGAAAGTATTCGCGGTGCCCACTTACAAGGACTCGTCGAAGACGGTCTACCATGTGTGGGACCATGCGCTCGTGGAAAAGTACGGCCTGGATATAAGCAAGACATCGTGGCCGGATCTGGACACGGCGTTCAGGGTTGTCAAAAAAGGCGAAGGGCCCCGGCAGTACCCGTTCGTGCTGTCGAAGGGGAGCCGCGCGCGGGTTTTCGACCCGTATGACACGCTGGCGTCGGGTCTCGAGATGCTGGGGGTGCGCGCGGATGACGAGTCGCGCACCGTCATCAATGTATTGAAGGAACCGGCGGTGATTGAAAAACTGCGCTACCTGCATCGCTGGTACGAGGACGGCATCATCAACCCTGACGCGAATGTGTCGGAGAGCAATCCGCTCTACCGGCCGTTTTTCATGGAGCAGGGCTGGTCGGGCGTGGCGGCGGGCTGGGCCGCGGGCGCGGGCATTCCGCGGTACGACGTGCAGCGCGCGTTCGGGCCGCTCTATTCCACCGACACGATTCAGGGCTCGATGAACGCGATCAGCGCGTCGTCAAAATACAAGAAAGAGTGTCTGGAGTTTTTGGAACTGGTCAACATGGATCGCGCGCTCCGCGATATGCTCAGTTTCGGCATCGAGGGGGAGTATTTTCATTACACTGAGGACGGGCGCATTCATCGTGACATTACGGACTGGCCGCTGGTGAATTATCAACTTGGTACGTATTTCAATTTGTCGGTGACGGATGACAACCCGCCGGACTATTGGGATGAGGTGCGGCGCCTCAACGAGGAGGCGGCCTCGTCGGTGATGCTCGGTTTCGTCATGGACATCGAGCCGGTGCGGAACGAGATTTTGGCGTGCAAGGCGGTCTGGGACAAATATGTCTACGACCTTTTGACGGGCGCGTCGGACCCTGACGTGATGCTGCCGCGCATTATTGCGGAACTTGAGGGCGCGGGGTTCGGGGCGGTGCTGGCGGAGGCCCAGCGGCAGGTGAACGATGCTGGTACCGAAAATTGAGCAGCGCATCGAGCAGTACCTGGCGCTGCTCGAGCGGGAGGCGTACCGCGAAGTCGCCCCCCTCGCATTTGAGATATTTGAAACCGAGCGGACCTACCGCGAGCCGCCGGAGGGGGTGGACTGGCGGCCTGTCGCGGCGGGGGGGGCCTGGGGCGCGGCCTGGCACTGCGCCTGGTTCCGCGCCGTGTTCCGCGCGGGGCCCGTCGGGCGCCATGGGCGGCCCCTCTTCCTGCGGGTGCTCCCCAACGCGGACTCGCTTGCCTTCATCGACGGCCGGCCCGCGGGGGCGTTCAACCTCTTCCACAAGAAGCTGCGCCTCGGGCCGGAGGAGGCGGACGGCCGCGAGCACCGCCTTCATGTTGAAGCCTACGCGGGGCACCCCTACGGCGGCTGCGGCCCCTTCGAGGGCCCCTCGGTGGTGGTGACCATCGGCAAGACGCTGCCTGCCTTCCCCAACACCTTCGACGGCGGGGCCCTGCTCGAGCGGCTCGAGGGCATCTATCAGCTCTATTATGATGTGCTCTGTCTCTTCGGCGCGGCGCGGACTTTGGGCGAGGACAGTGCCCCGGCCTCGCTGCGGCGCGCGCGCATCCTTTCCGGCCTCTACGAGGCCCTCAGCGCGGAAGTGAGTCTTTGCGCGAGGGGGGAGGCGCTCGAGGCGCAGGCCCTCGCGGCGCGCGCGCGGGTGGCCCCGCTCCTCGCGGCGCGGAACGGCAGCACCGCGCCGGTCTTCTACCTCACCGGCCATGCCCACATCGACCACGCCTGGCTCTGGCCCATCGCGGAGACCGAGCGCAAGATCGCCCG
>JAISTO010000124.1 GCA_031272575.1 Treponema sp.
AGTCCGGCAACGCCGCACTATCACGTCTGGCAAGGCGGGTCTGGTTTTCCTTAACGTGTTTACCGGGCCTTTACGTCCCCCCCCCCCTGCCGCTTTTTTTCGCCACTCGGGCAGCAGCGCCTCGGGGCCTTTTTCCAGCGCCTCGAGCAGGAGCCCCGCGCCGGCCGCGAGCGCCGCGTCCAGCGCCGGTTTTTCTGAAGGGGAAAAATCCGAAAGCACCCACCCGACAATGTCGGCATCGCTTCCTACCTGCCCCCCCCGGCCGGGCGTACGGCTGTCCGGCCTGCCTATGCCTATCCGCAGCCGCCAGAAATCGGCATTGCCGAAACAGGCCCTGAGGGAACGCAGGCCATTGTGCCCGCCAAGCCCCCCCCCCTCTTTCAGCGAAAGTGTGCCCAGGGGCAGTTCCAGTTCATCGTGCACGACAAGCAGCGCGGCGCTGTTTTCTATCCCGAAAAACGACGCGGCCTTCGCGGCGGACTCCCCGGAAAGATTCATAAACGTTTCCGGCATAAGGAAACGGAAGGGCCTGCCGTCCCCCGGATATTCAGCGTAAAGGCCCTTGAATTTTTTTCCCCACTTAAGCGTTTCAAAAAAGGGGAGCCTCGCGGCAAGCATACGCCCCGCGTTGTGCCTGTTGCCGGCATACCGCGCGCCCGGGTTTCCCAAAAAAACAACCAGTTCAATCATACCTTTTACGCCTCCTTAAGCCGCTCGTTCGTTTTTTTCAGGCGCTCGGAAAAGCCCGCGATCAGGCGGCTGTTCGTGGCGGGATCGTTTTTCAGCACCTGCGCGAAGAGCGCGGGGGACAGCATCATTGTTTCGAGCGTACCGCGGGCGGCAACGGACGCGCTGCGGCCCCCGGAAACGAGCGTGTTTATCTCGCCGAAAAATTTCCCCCGCCCGACAAGCGCAATCGGCTCGGCGTCGACACGGTCGAGGTAGACCGCCGCCTCCCCGGATATGACGAAGTAGACGTCCTTGCTCGTGTCCCCCTTGTAGAACAGCACCTGGCCGTCTTCAAACACGCGGCGGTACTTTTTGAGCGCCCCGCGCGCGGAGAGAAAGAGGCGCTGCTGCAGCCCGACCAGGCCCCGCGCGGACGCCGAGGCAATCGCGTCCGAAAACTTTGCGAAGAGCAGCGCCTCGAAGTGGAGCGCCGTGTAACACAGCGCCGCCCCCAGGTAAAACATATTGAAGAAAAAGTACACGCTCGCCAGTACGATGATCAGCCCCCCCAGCGCGCCGTACAGGGCGTTGTAGCGGGTTGGGTTAAAAATGAAGCGGGACAGAAAGAAAAGCAGGATGAAGCAGCCCACGCTGAAGAGGCTGCCCCAGAGCGAGGCGCGCAGCGCGTCGAGGGTTCTGCCCCTGCGCACCGAGGCCGCGAGGTAGGCGCAAAAAACAAAAACCCAGACCATCAGGAACGAAAGCGGCAGAGTAAGGGACTCGCCTGCCTTCACGAGAGAGGAGCCGAATATCACCACAAGCAGGAACGCAATAATGAAGAGGATCAGGATGACCTCGATGCCAAGTGACACGAGCGTTCCGCTTACCGGGTTCAGCGCTTTTTCGCGGGGCAGCACCACGCAGAGCCCCCGCTGCAAAGACAGCGCGAAGATGCGGGCGGTCCAAAAAAGGCTTAAGAGTGAAATAACACCCGCAACCCCCCCCCGGGTAGAAACGAAAAAACCCACGAGGCTCTCGGTGTCGAAGACCGTACCGAGACTCCCCACCCGCCGTATCAGCGCCGCGGCCGCCGCCGGGGACACCGCCAGGATGCGGGCGAGCGCCGCCGCCACGATCAGCAGGCTCGGGGCGGCGGCGAAGAGGAGCCCGTACGCGCCCGCGGCCGCATGGTTGCCAAGCCCGTGTCTGCCAAAGAGGTCCATGCAGATAAAGATCGCCTGCGCGGCGGAGGCAGGGCCGGCAGCGGCCTTTCGGCGGAGGGTCTCGGTGAACCGCATGGCCCCCCTACTTCACGCCCTTTTGCAGCAGCGCGGCCAGGTCCTCCGGCGTGGCCGCGTTGATCACCTGCTCGCGCACCTGCTCGTCCCGCAGCACGGCCCCGATGGCGGCAAGGAACTGCACATGGGGCCCCTGCGCCTTGCGGGGCGAGACGATCAGGATGAAGAGACGGGACTTCTCGCCGTCCGCGGAGTCGAAGTTGACCCCCTCTTTCCTGACGCCGACCGCCACCTCCATTTCCTCGACTCCATCCGTCTTGCCATGGGGCAGCGCGATCCCGTACTCCATACCCGTGCTCATCGTTTTCTCGCGCTCCAGCACATCGGCGAGCGCCTCGTCACGGTTGAGCAGCCTGCCGTTGGCGGCCAGGAGGTCGACCAGTTCGGTAATGATCGCCTTCTTCGTGTGCCCCTTCAAATTAAGGATGACGTTTTCCGGCGTGATCGCCTGCAGGAGGCCCTTGCTGGCGCGCCCCTCCGTGTCCATGAGGCCCAGACGCATGGCCTTCGGGTCGAGCGAGGAGCGCAGTTGCTCGACCGTATCCCGCAGTTCCACGATGACCTCGTACACGAGGTTCCGCACGAAGGGGATGTCCGACTTCGCGGCCTCTATGCTGAGGCGGTTCCCCTCTTCGACTATCGACAGCGCTACGTCCCCCTTGCGGGCCTGGGTAAGCCCCTCGCCCGGGTTCATAGTCTGCACAAAGAAACCCTCGCCCCGCAGTTCCGCCAGCGCCCCGCTCGACACGAAGCCAGCCAGTTCCGGGCTCGAGAAATCCCAGTACTCCGTGATCGTGTCGTTGCCGCTCACCGGCTTGCGGGTGCCGGCCCCCTTTATTTTCAAACTGAGGCTCAGAAACGGCGGGGCCGCCAGGGTTGTTACCAGCGTCATCAGGATGATGACCCCGAAGACGGCCTCGTCCAGGATGCCCGCGGTGAGTCCTATCCCCGCGATGATCAGGGCGACCTCGCCGCGGGGGATCATGCCGCATCCTATGCGGAGCGCGCCCTTCCCGTTGAAGCCGAGGAGGAGCGCGGGCCCCCCGCAGCCGAGCACCTTTGCGAGGATCGCGATGCCCGTGTAGATCGCCCCGAAGATCAGCACATTGCGGCTGCAGATCGCGGGCACATTCACCTGCATACCCATGACCGCAAAGAAGACCGGCACGAAAAATTCGTAGAGCCCCTCGATGCGCTCCTGGATGACCGCGGCTATGTCAGTCTTGGAGAGTGACAGGCCCGCTATGTACGCGCCGATGATCATCGCGAGGCCTGAGCGCTCGAAGCCGCCCGCCAGAAGGAGCGCCAGCCCCAGGGCCAGCACGGAAAAGTCCGAGGGTGACTTGAACAGTTTGAGGAAGGCGGCGATCTTTTTGGCCAGCAGCAGGCCCAGCGCGGTAAAGCCCAGCCAGATGCCGAAGGCCTTCCCCGCTATGGCGAGTATCGCCGCCGCGTGTACCCCCTCGCCGCCCGCCTTCGTGAGCAGCGCCACTATGCCGAGCACGATGGCCAGCGCGATGATGCCGAGCACGTCATCGAAGACCGCCGCGGCCAGAATGGTGACCCCCTCGGGGGAGTCCATCTTTTTCTGGTCGGACAGTATCCGCGCGGTAATACCCACGGACGTGGCGGTGGAGAGGATGCCCATGAAGAGGCAGGCCGGGTGCGTAAAGGACACGGGCCCGAACTCGGGGAGGAAGCGCGGCAGGAAGAGCACCCCCGCCATGTCACCCAGGATGAAAGAAACCGCCACCCCGCCTATGCCGATAAGCCCGCCCGCGAGCGAGTAGCGCAGGAAGAGGCCGATATCGGTTTCCAGGCCGGACGCAAAGAGCAGGATGACCGAAGCGATCTGCGCGATCGCGTACAGTTCGGTGCTGACCGCCAGAGACCCGCCGGCAGGCAGGGGGAATATGCCGTTGGGGAACCCGATACTTGCAAGTTTAATGCCCCCAAGCGCGTAGGGGCCTATGGCAACGCCCGCAAGCAGTTCCCCAAGTACTTGTGGTATGCCGATTTTCTTGACCAGTTTGCCGCATACCCGCACCGCGAACAGCAGTATGCCCAACTGCAGCGCGAGATTTGCGATCGCTTCCGTAATATTGCCGCTTTCGTTCATGTTTGCTCCTAACAAAATGCCGGGAGCGGGATTTGAACCCGCACCCCCTTACGGGGAGGGGATTTTAAGTCCCCGTTGTCTACCGTTCCAACATCCCGGCCGGAGGGTATATCGCATGATAGCAGAGCGGGGAGGGGAAGGTCAAGAGGGGATGGGTAGACACAGCAATTTTACATTTAGCCTCTCACAGAGGCACAGAGTAACCGTCAAATTTCACCACGAAGGCGCACCGTTGCTTGCAACGGCAGGCGCCCAAAGGGATTTTGAGTGACCTACATGATTAGAGAATTTTGACAATTTACACGATAGGATGACTATTCCCCCTCCTTTGTGCGCCTTTGTGGTGGTTTTATTAGCCGAACGACTATCGAGCTAAATTTGACCGATATTTTTTTCTTAAATCTGATGCGTAAATGTAAAATTGCTGGGGTAGACAATTCCCGCCGCAATTTTAACCTACAGAGGGGGGAGGGATGCCGAAGGCGGCAAAAATATCCCGTTGTTCTTTGGTGATGGTGACGGAGGATGCGGACATGCGGGATTTCTTATACGAGGAGTTGCTCAGGGATGTAAAACGGCGGGTGGCGCCGGTACGACCGAACCGGCAGGCACCGAGGAAAGAGAAAATCCCCAAGCCGCATTTTCATCACAATCATAAATCAAACTGTTTTGAACAGGCTCAATTGTATGTGGTATTATTCGCGATAATTCGGCGGCAACGTAGTTGCCAATAATTCGCGTTCATTCGTATAATTCGCGGTTAAATTCTTGAATTCCTGACTTTTCGGAGTAGACTCAAATTGCTATGTTGGGACTGGGGCTTTGGCAGCCTCGTCACTCCGCGCCAGGCTGCTAACCCCGGCAGCGGCTGCAGCCGAGGACGTGCACATGGTTTTTGTCCGCGCGGTTGAACATGCGCGCCATGAGCACCTCGTCCGTTTTGAGCACCGCATGACACACAGGGCAGAGCCTGTCACGTATACCCGTGAGGCAGTAGGCGCAGCCCCGTATGTGCATAATGCTGTCGGAGCCGTTCAGCGTGGGGAATGTGGTTGATTTGACGAGTTCGCCCGCCCCGAGTTCCGCGCCGCAAACCGGGCAGATCTTCGCCGGGGCGCCGGGGCGGCGGAAGCCAGGCGCGGGGAGAGGCTCCGTCTGGGGCGCGGGGGCCGGCTGCCACAAGACGCGGCCTCCCTTGCGGGGCCGCAGAAAAAGCGCGTAGCCCAGCCATAACAGGAAGAGCACCGCGAACCCGAGCGCTACTATCAACATAACTCTTAACAGCATAGGCGCAGTATAGCAGGTTTGCGCTCTCTTTGTAAAGGGGCGCGCATGGGGAGTGGGGAGTGGGAGTGGGGGAGAGTGATGCGGAGGCGCGGGGTGGTGGGAGGGAGCGATGCGTGGGGCGCATGGGGAATGGACGGTGGACGGTGGACGGTGGACGGTGGACGGTGGACGGTGGACGGTGGACGGTGGAGGCGATTGTGCGAAAGTCTTGCGCAGCACTTCATACATACCGGTAGTACGAAAGCCTTACGAACTGCTCCCTCCACCGTCCACTTTCCACCGTCCACATCGTACGCTCGCGCCCCCGTCCCCCTGCGCCCACGCACCGCGCCCCTTACTCCCTATTCCCGACTCCCTACTCCCTACTCCCTACCGCCCCCCTTGACTCTTTTCCCAGGATGCCCCATACTCATTGCATGAGCGCCAGATTCCGCGGTCAAGCCGCGGAATGACGGGCGCCCGGGACGCGTTGTCCCTGCGGGGGCTTGGTGGAGATATTGTTATGATTAGCGAATTTTGTGTTCAAGAAACAGCGCCCTTGCGCGGCGCATTTCCTCTTGCCTACCCCCGCGCGGGGGTCTGCGCGGGCGCGCGGAGTACCCTCGCGGGCGCGATTTTTAGCCCGTTGTCCCCCCCCCCCGTCCCCCCATTTTTC
>JAISTO010000139.1 GCA_031272575.1 Treponema sp.
CCGTTATCCTTCTGGTGGTCATCATCGGAGGCCTTCTCCTCCAAAACGCCCGCCTGGACAAGCGGTTTGTCGAGGTGGACAAGAAGTTTGTCGAGGCGGACAAGCGCTCCGCCGAGATGCGGAGCGAACTGAAGGCGGACATCGCCGGGGTGCGGAGTGAACTGAAAACGGACATCGCCGCGGTGCGGAGCGAAGTTGCCGCGGTGGACGCCAAAATGGACAAGGGCTTCCTTGCGATAAGGGCTGAAATTGCCGCGTCAGAGGCGCACCTCAATTCCCGCATTGACGCCCTCAAGTTCAACGACTTCGCTCATCTTGAAAGCGCCTTTAAAAACCTTACCTACGTGCTGGAAAAGAAACACTTTATCGACGCGGAAGACAAGACCTTTATCGATAAGGCTTTGGATGCCGCTTAGGAGAACGATGCATAGGAAAGAGGGGTGAGGTAAAGAGAAAAGAGAAAATAGGAACGAGGACTTAGAACTTAGGAACGAGAAACTAACAACTCCCCACTCCCCACCCCGCGCCCCCTTGCATCCCGCCCCCCGGTGCCGCTATCATACCCCTATGCACAGTGAAAAGACCCCCGTGCAGGGGGGGAGAGCCGACGCGGCATGGGCGGCGGAGGCGGCAGGAGCTGCTGACGCCGCGGGGGCGGCCGACGCGGCAGGGGCGGCGGACGCGGCAGGAGCCGCGTTTAGCCGCTTTTACGAGACGGTGCGTACGCTGCGGGCGCCGGGGGGCTGCCCCTGGGATCGCGAGCAGACGCCGGCCAGCATACGCGAAAACCTCATCGAGGAAACCTACGAGTGCGTCGAGGCCATCGACGAGAGGGACGCCCCCCATATTGCCGAGGAAATCGGCGACGTGTTTCTGGTGGGGGCCATGCTGGCCTGTATGCACGAGGAAGAGGGGCGCTTCACGATGGCGGAGGCGCTGGACGGGATACGCGAAAAACTCGTCCGCAGGCACCCGCATGTCTTCGGGGGGCTTGAAGTGAAGGACAGCGCGGAGGTGCTGGTCAACTGGGCCCGCATAAAGGCCGAGCAGGAGGGCCGCGCGCCGAGGGACTCCGTTCTGGACGGGGTGGGGAAGGGGCTGCCGCCGCTGGACCGGGCCTGGAAACTGCAGCGGCGGGCGGCGAAGGCCGGCTTCGACTGGGAGCGGGCAGCGGATGTGCTCGCGAAGGTGCGGGAAGAGACCTCGGAGGTCGAGGAGGCCCTCGGCGCAAAAGACGCTGACGGGAGCCGCATCGAAGCCGAACTGGGCGACCTCCTCTTCGCCTGCGTCAACCTCTGCCGCTTCCTGAAGGTGGCGCCGTCCGTGGCCCTGCAGCGCACGAACGCGGAGTTCACGCGGCGCTTTACCCATGTCGAAAAAAGGATGAAGGAAACCGGGCAGCCCCTGGAAAAAGGCGCCGCTGCCCAAATGGAGATTTTTTGGGAAGAGGCAAAACATCAGAAGGAGCCCCTCCAGTGAAGGCGGCGCGTCTGCGCTGTGCGTGTTTCACCCTGGCGCTCCTTTTTCTTCGCGCCGCCCCCCCCGCGGCGGCGCAGAACTTCCGGGCCTTTACCCGCCTCAGCGTCATCAGCACCGCGCGTTTCGACATCATCTTTCCGCCGGAATCCGAGGCCACGGCGCGGCGCCTCGCGCGGACCGCGGACGCGTCGTACGAGCGCATCTCGGGTCTGCTCGGCATAACGGTCAAGGGGAAAATCCCCGTCACCATTAGCCCGCACATGGAGCAATTCAACGGCTTCATGAATCCGCTCCCCTACCCGCACATCATGCTCTACGACACCCCCTCTGACCCGGAGTGGACCGTCTTCGAGGACTCCCTCGAGGGGCTCTTCTTTCACGAACTCACCCATGCGGTGTCGCTGAACAGCCGCAGCGGCCTCTGGAACCTTTTTCATGACCTCTTCGGCGGCTGGGCAAGCCCCACCGGGCTTACGGCGCCAGCCTTTATGGTCGAGGGGGTTACCGTCAGTTTTGAAAGCCTCGACGGATTCGGCCGCGCAAACGACCCGCTCACAAAAGAGCAGTTGGCGCAGGAGATTCACGAGGGCGCGTTTTTGACGCCGTTCCAGGTCTCCGGCGGGCGCGACCTCCCCGCGCAGGTTTCGTACTACGAGTACGGGGGCCTCTTCAACACATGGCTTCAGAAAACCTACGGCATGGAAAAATACGCGGAATTATGGCAAGCGATGGGGGGCCCCTATCATTTTTCATTCATCTTTTACAACAACGGATTCTACCATGCGTTCAAAAAAGTGTACGGCATTCCATTTCTTGACGCATGGTCAGCATTTAAGGACGCGTACGCTCCCGGCCCCCTGAAGGAAAACCGCGCGGGTTTCATCCGCAGCAATTTCCGAAACCTCTCGAAGCGGAGCGCGGGCGCATACCCCGAACCTGACGCGGGGAAAAAAACCCAGGCGTCAAAACGCTACGCCTCCATCGAGAGCATAGACAGCGCGTTAGGGTCACTCCTGATTCTGGACACCATGCAGCGGAAAGTGTTTTCGTACACGCCGGAGACAGGCCGTTTCCGCGCGCTCGCGGAAACAGGGCTTGCGCCCTACAGCCTCTCGGCGGGGCCGGACGGCCGCTTCCTCGTGTCATCCTACCACTACACGGGCGCGCTCGCGGAGGCGGTCGTCACCGAGTATGACGCGCGCGGCAGGAAGACGGGGCGCGTCTGGCGGGGCCTGTACAGCGCGCGCTACTTCCGCGACGGGATCATCGGGCGGAGTTTTGACCCGCGCGGCGCCCCGCACCGCGACCGCATCGTGTATGTGCCGGACAACGGCCAAAAAAAGCGGAACGTCAAAGAGGACGCCGCGGTGGAGGTGCTCCTCGGCGGCACGGAGCAATTGCTCTACGCGGGGGTTTCCGCGGTCGATCGCGACACGATCGCCTTTATCGCGGCGAAAAAGGGGAAGCGCCGCCTCTGCCTCTACCGCTACCAAAGCGGGGAAGTAGTCACCGTCCGGACCGATCAGGATGATGATGAAAACCTGTGGCGCGCTATGCGCAGCCTCAAGAGCGCGGAGGGGACGCTCCTTTTCAGTTACGCTGACGAGGGGGGGGGGATGTACCGCCTGGCCGCCCTGCCGCTCAGGGAAGGCCAGGATGAAAGCGCCGTCATCTTCACCGGGGATGACTTTTCCGGCGGGGTGTTTTCGCCCGCGCTCCTGGGAGCTACCCTCTACTACAAGGCCGCCTTCTCCGCGGGGGACGCCCTTATGCGCTATCCCGCGCCCCTCTCCGGCCTCGAGGGGCGACGTATCCCGGTGCGTTTGGTCCCCTGGATGGAAGAAGAGTTGCGCGAAGCGGGGCGCGGCCCGGCCGAGCCCGCGCCGCTGCCCGCGGCGGTGCCGGCGCTTGCCCCCGCGCAGGCGGCAGCCCCCGCGCCGCTGCCTGCTGAAGCGTCCCCCGACCCCCTTCCCGCGCGGCCCTATCATCCTATCCTCTACATGAATCCGCTTAAGTTCTGGGTACCCTTTCCGGTCTTGCGCCTTTCAAACGAGGACGAACTGCGCATTACGGGGGGTGGCGTTCTTAGCGTCATGATAGACGCGGCGGAGCAGAACTATGTGACCTTGCAGGCCGGCTACGATGCCTACACCCTTATGGCGAACCTCGGCCTCGAGTGGATCAACTATGGCCTGGGTTTCCCGCTTCAACTGAGCGCCGCCGACACGGTCGAGGAGGATACGAGCGGCTTACAGTACCGGCGTACCGACGCCGCGATCTCGGGCACCCTCTCCACCACTATGGGCGTCTCGGCCTGGACCTTCAGCGCGGTCGGCGGGGCCGGCGTCTCGTTCTTCGCGCCGAATCTTACCGGCGGGAGCCCCTACGACTGGGATTACACGCAGTGGAACTCGGTGTTTCTGCTGGGGCTCAGTTTCAGTTCGCTGCGGCGCGGCGCCTGGCAGGCGCTGGGGCAGGGGCTGCGCTTCAACACCTACGCGATTTTTGCCCCGCCCGAGGCCGTGCCGCGCGTCGAGGCCCTTTTCGACGCGGCCTTCGAGCCCTTCCCGCTCAAGATAAGCGTGTACGGCATCTACGACTGCCTCGGCATGACGCTGCAGGGCGTCTCCGGCATCTACGGCGCGCCGGTCGCCATCGCGAGCGCCCCCGTCGAGTACCCAAGCCCCCGCGGCCTCGCGCTCACCTGGCTTGCGGGCGCGGAACTGAAGGCCGCCCTCTTTGCCGCGGAGATACAGGGAAACCTGTCACACCTCTACTTCAACCGCTTCTTCGGCACGCTCTCGTACCGCGCCGCGCTGTACGACAGCGCGGGCCTTGCGCAGCCTGTGGGCACGGCCCTCTGGGGCGGCCTCGCCCTGACGCAGTCCGCCGTGCTGAGCCTCGGCATGCAGGTGACGACCGTCGCCGTCACCGCGCTCCCCATAAAGGTGACCCCCCGCGTCTGGGGGGCGCTGCGCCTTTCGGGCCTCGATGACGGCCTGGGCTGGGACGACTTCGCCTGGAACTTTTCGTTCGCGTTCGAGTATTAGCCACTGTCAACAAGGAAGGGAGGGGCTGGCGCGCAAGCGCGCTTGTCCCGCTCCCTCCCCAATCTTAGAACACCGCGGCGTCGTATTCCTCCTCTCTTACGACGTTGTCAGCCGCGGCGCGTACCAGTTCCGGTTCGACCCGGATCGGGGCCTCTGCGTCCCGCTTGAATTCCGGCCGGAACTCCACATGCTCCGCCACAATCGACACCTTGGAGCGCGGTTTGCCGTCCGTGCCGTTCCAGCGATCCTGCTTGAGACGGCCGACGACCCGCACCCCTCTGCCCTTGTGCCCCTGGGTGTAGCAGTTTTCCGCCAGTTTCGCCCAGGTCTCCACATCGAAAAAGCTGACCTCTTTTTCGAGTTGCTGATCCTGCTTGTAGAAGCGGTTCGATGCCAGGCAGAAGGTGCACACCTGCGTACCCTTCGGCGTGGACCTCATATCAGGATCCCGCACCAGATTGCCCTCAATCAAAATGGAATTGAGGCTGTTCATATATCCTCCTTCAGGGGTTCCCCCCTGAACACAAATAGGTTCCGGCGGCGCATGCTGCCGGTCATGGCCTCCGCCGTTCCGCGAACGCCTATGATACCCGTATTAAGGAGTTCCTATGCATTTTAATTGCATTTTCAGAGAAAAAAATGATTTTTTTGCGGGGCCGGCTGAGTGCCGCCTGAGTTCAGGGCCGCCCCATGCGTGTGGGGGGCCAGTAGCGGAACACGACCCGCCCCGCGACCAGAGCGAGGGGCAGGGGCCCCCAGGTGCGGGAGTCGTTCGTGTTCGCGCGGTCGTCCGAAAGGACGAAGCACTCATTCTTTTTTAGGGTGATGGTCTCCATGTTGCCGGAGAAGGGGAGCGTTTCATCCCAAAGCGCGGGCAGTTGGGGGATACTGGGGGTGTAGTCTTTTTCGGCAACCTCAAACTCGGTGAGACGGTAAAGACCGCCCGCGGGTTTTACCCGCACCACAAAGTTCGTCATGCTCACCTCGTCCCCCGGTAGGCCGATGACCCGCTTGAAGTAGCGGCGCTCCTCCCGGCCCGCCAGGCCGAATTGCTGCGCGGTAAGGAAGCGGAGCAGTTCGTCAAACGCGGCCGCGAAAAACCCGCGCCGCTTCGCGCGGCGGGGGTCGATAATGACCACATCGCCCCGCGCGAAGGGAAAGTGATCCGTGTCCCCATCGCGGAAAAAGAGTGACTGAATCGTGTAGGACGAACAGATGAAGCGTTCCCCCTTGCGGAGCCCCGGCTGCATCGCGTCGCTCTGCAGCGCGTTCATCGAAAAAACGAGCGCGTTGAGGCAGAGATACACCGCCAAAAACCCCAAAAAGCAAAAAATGATGATACGCAGCTTGCGGCCCTTGGTTTTTTGCGCCGCGTAGGAATACTTCACCGACTTATCAAACAGCATGACGGCCTACCTTATGACGCCTATGCGCCGCAGGGGCCAGTACTTGAAGGCCCCCTTGCCGAGCACCTTGTTCAGTTTGACCGGCCCGAAGTAGCGGCCGTCCCGCGAGTTGTCGCGGTTGTCCCCCAGCGGGAGTATGCGGGACTCCGGCACATACCAGCCCTGGCGGAGCCGCGCGAGGAGCGAGCGGCTGCGCGGGTCGTGGGGGGCGGCCGCGTGGAGGAGCGCGAGGCGCTTTTCCTCGTGGTAGAGGAAGTCCGGGTAGCGCTGCGTGTCCAGCCCTGACGCGGCATCGAGGAGCGCCTCCGGCGGCCGCAGCGCGAGTTCGCTGTACGCCTGTGCCCTGCCCGCGGCCCCGAGCGCCGGGTACCCCTCCGCGCTCATAAGGCGGCTTAGGCGGTGCGTCCAGCCGCGGGCCTGGTCGTAGGCGGCCTCGGGCACCCAGCGCTCCTCGCCCGCGAAGCGCGCGAGCATATCCCCCCGGTCGATGCGGAAGGTGTCGCCC
The DNA here is from genome assembly GCA_031272575.1 of Treponema sp. GTDB lineage: Bacteria > Spirochaetota > Spirochaetia > Treponematales > Breznakiellaceae > JAISTO01. The sequence goes on from JAISTO010000139.1 coordinate 6,441, forward strand.
CCCACCCCGGCGGCGCGCTTTATGAGGAAGTGGGGCCGCGGGTCCCCGGTTTCATCTTTATCGATGTCCACGAACGAGAGGGTGAGCATATAGATGATACGCTGCGCCACATCGAAGGCGGTACCGCGCGAAATGTACGAGGGGTTTTCAAAGATGATGACATCGTTGCGCCGCGGCTTCACCGGGCTCGGCAGTTTGCCGATGCCGGGCAGGACCTCCGGGCCGTACACGATCTTGTTGACAAAGACGCGATCCCCGATAAGGAGCGTGTCGATCATGGAGCCCGAGGGGATCTGGTAGGCCTGGAAGAGGTACTGGTTGATAAGCAGCACGACCCCGGCGGCCCAGAGGAAGGCCTCGAGCCAGTCCAGAACCGGGTTCTTTGCGCGGAGTTTCTCTTTTTTTATGCGTTTCCGCCTTTTGCGCCAGGTGAGGCACGCCTCGGTGACGCCCTGCAAGCGGTCGAAAAAGTCAGGCCTTTCCATAGGTGCGATGATAGCAGGAAGCGGCGCGAAGTGTCAAGGGGGGGTAGGGAGTAGGGGAGAGTGATGTCCTAATCCCCCCCAGAGGGGGCTAAACTTGTCCCATATCTTTAGCCCACTCTGAAGAAACAGGATTTTAAGAATTTAACCGCGAATTATGCTAATGAACGCGAATTTTATTAAGAGTAATATTCGCGTAAATTC
>JAISTO010000017.1 GCA_031272575.1 Treponema sp.
TGGGTGTGGGGATTTGGGTGGGGGTGGGGAGTGGGGATTCGGGTGTGGGGTGTAGGGTGGGGGTGGGGTGTGGGGTGGGGGTGGGTTGTGGGTAATAGGGAGTGGGTATTAGGGTGCGGGTGGGGAGTGGGGAATAGGGAGTGGGGAGTAGGGTGCGCTTTGCAAGCGGGTTGCGCGTACTACCGTGAAACTATCCGGTAGTCCGCGCAACTTACGCGCCAAGCGCTCCGCGCCCGCAAGCCACTCCCCACTCCCTATCCCCCCCACTCCCTACTAGCCACTCCCCACTCCCTACTCCCTATTCCCTACTCCCTAAAAACATAAGGAGTTATATATGAAAAAAACAAAAGCAACTATCACCCTGTGCGGTGTGATAGCGGCGAGTCTCGCGCTGGGGGGCTGCGCGAAAAAAAGCGGGGCGCTCTCCGCGGCGGCGGCGTCCGCGGATGAGCCGGGCTGGAAGGGCAATGTCGACAAGCCGGTGCAGTTCGACTGGTATATCAACTTCAACTGGTTTAGCCGGCAATGGGGGACGTCGCGGGTGTCGAAGTATATCACCGCGAAGACCGGCGTGGACCTGCGCTTCATCGTGCCCGCGGGCGGCGAGGACGAGCGCCTCAACGCGATGATCGCGGGGGATGTGCTGCCTGACCTCCTGACGCTGGGCTTCTGGGCGCCCCAAATCCCCATGATGATCGAGGCGGGCCTCCTTGAGCCGCTCAACCGCCTGGCGGAACAGTACGACCCGTACTTCTTTAAGGTTGCAAGCCCGGAGAAACTCGCGTGGTACACCCAGGCGGACGGCAATGTGTACGGCTACCCCAACGCGTCGTACACGAGCGCCGACTACGAGCGGTACCAGGGGAATCTTACGGCGAATGAAACGTTCCTCGTGCGCAAGGATATCTACGAGGCGATCGGCAAGCCGGACATGACCACCCCTGAGGGCTTCCTCCGCGCCCTGCGCCTCGCGAAAGAGAAGTTCCCCACGGTGAACGGCCAGCCCCTCATCCCGCTCGTGTTCCGCGAGTTCGGCGGCGCGGGGAATGACGCCTTCGCGGGCCATCTGCAGCACTTCCTCGCGATGAAGCCCGAAAAAGACGGCCGCTACGAGGACCCGCTTTTGGGGCCGGACAACCCCGAGTATGTGCGCTGGCTCAAGACCTTCCGCCAGGCCGCGCAGGAGGGGCTTGTGCCGATGGACGTGTTTGTCGACCACAGGCCCCAGATCGAAGAGAAGGCTGCCCAGGGGCGCTACTTCGCCATGCTCTACCAGAACTGGGATATGCAGGCCCCCCAGGGCGCGCGCTACGCCGCTGACCCCAACTCGATCTACATAGCGGTCGACGGCCCCCGCAACTCGCGCGGAGACCCACCCACGCTTGCGGGCGGCGGCATCTCCGGCTGGACCCTCACGCTCATATCGAAAAACTGCAAAGACAAGGCGCGCGCCATTCAGTTTTTAACGTACCTGATCAGCGAGGAAGGGCAGATGGACACCTACTTCGGCGTACCCGAAAACAACGGCCTGGGCTTCGAGCCGACCTACACGATAAAAGACGGCCGGCCCGTGCTGCTCCCCGCGATCGCCGGCATGGACAAGAACGACAAGAACCGGCAGGAGATCGAGGTGGGGGTGCAGTACACCTACTGGATGCTCATGGACACGCCCTGGACCGAGCAGTGGCCCAAGGACTTTTCCCCGGCCCTGGAACAGCCCCAACTGTGGACGCGGCCTTATGTCACCTCGTTCACCGTCTACGACCGCCTCGATATGCCTTCGGGCAGCGCGGAGGCGCTCATCTTCGACGAGATCCTGCGGCGCTGGGGCCAGGACCTCCCCCGGCTCCTCCTCGCGAAAACCGAGGCCGAGTTCGACACCCTCTGGGCCGACTACCAGCGCTTCAAAAAAGACCGCGGCTACGCCCAACTGCAGGCCAGGCAAACCGAACTGCTCAACGAAAACAAAGCCCGGCTCAAGGCGAAATGAAAGGAGCATTTCATGAAAAAAATCAAAAGTGATGGTTTTGCTTTTTCAGCGCTGGCGGCGGCCCTCTGCCTTGTCGTGTTCGGCGCCTGTTTCACGCCGGAACTGGAAGACATCCCGGAAGAGGAGAATGGCATTACCACCGGCAGCACCCCCTTCGACGCGCCGCCGCGCCTCACTTTGAGCAAAAGCGGCGACGAAAAAACGGTGACCGCCTCGTGGTCAGCGTCCGAGCCCAAGCCGGATGTCTACGACATCTACTATATAAAGGAAAACGCCTCCAACGCGGAGACGGTTAGAACCGGTACCCGCGTCGCGAATGTCAAGAGCGGGGCAAAGATCATTTTCACCATGCCGGGTACGTACAGTTTCATCGTGCGGGCCATAAAGAGCGGCTACCAGAGCGTCAACTCGGCCGTCAAAACGACGACGCTTGCGTTTGAGGTGCCGCCTGCCCAGTCAAAGCGCGGCGTGTCGTACAACTTTACCGACCAGGCGGGCGGCGCTTCCAGCGCCGGCGCCGTCATGGACCTGCTCGAATCGGTCACCTGGTTCTACAACTGGGGCACCCAGCCGGACGGGGACGTCGCCGCCGCGGCCGCGGCACGGGATGTCGCGTACTTCCCCATGTCCTGGAACGCCAGCGGCGATGTCCCCAACCGCATACGCGCCTACAAAGCATCCCACCCCGAATGCGATTTCATCCTCGGCTACAACGAACCGAACCTGACGGACCAGGCCAACATGACGCCCTCGCAGGCCGCGGCCCAGTGGCCGACTCTCGTCGACCTCGCAAACGAACTGGACATGAAACTGGTCTCGCCCGCCATGAATTACGGCACCCTGAGCGGCTACAGCGACCCGATCAAGTGGCTCGACGAGTTCTTTGCAAAACCGGGCGTTTCCCTCGAGGATGTGTCCGCCATCGCGATTCACTGCTATATGCCCTATCCGGGCGCGGTGAAGGGCTTTATCGACAAGTTCAAGAAGTACGGCAAGCCCATCTGGATGACCGAATTCTGCGGCTGGGAGCAAAGCGGCTACGCGGTGATACACAACGCCGAAGACCAGATGCGCTATATGAGCGAGGTGGTCACCTATATGGACCTTGATCCGGCGGTGGAGCGCTACGCCTGGTTTATCCCGCTCTATGGAAACAACGGTACCGAGTTCCCCTATATGCAGCTGCTCACAAAAACCAATCCGCCGCAGTTGACGGACCTGGGCAAGGCGTACGCGAAGATGGGCTGCTGCGACAAGACGGTCTACACCCCCGCCGGTCAAAAAATCGAGGCGGAGCGTTTTAGCGACTGCAATGTGTCAGAGTGGGTAAGCCTGGACTGGTCATCTAACGACACCTACAATGGCGGCGATCAGTATCATTTCTACCAGGGCTCCGTGCACTTCCGGCCGACCACCGACAGCGCCGACGACACTGGCGGGCTTGACATCTACGAGTTCAACAACAGCAAAACGAGCCAGTGGGTCGAGTACCAGGTACAGACCCCGGAGGCAAAGGCGTACACCCTCTCGCTGCGCTATCAGGCATCAAGCGCGGCAAGTTTGAAAATCGCGGTCGACGGCGGAAGCGAGCTAACCCAGGCGCTCAATGCAAGCAGTTGGGCCACGCAGCAGGTCAGTCTCGGCAGCCTCGCGGCCGGCCAGCACAAGCTCCGCCTGAAGATCGCTTCAGGCAGCCTTGCGCTTAACTGGCTTAAGGTGGAGTGATCTTGGGACTTGGGAATTGGGACTTGGGACTTGGGCTGCGTGGCGCGGGTGAACGGGGCAAGGGACTGAGATCTGCGTGATGCCTGTGGGACTTGGGACTTGGGAATTGGGACTTGGGCTGCGTGGCGCGGGGGCGCGGGATGAGCGAGTAAGGGCTGCATGATGCATGGCGCTTTGCCCACCCCGTCACTCCGCGCTGTGCCCCTGTCAGTCCGCGCTGTGCCCCCGTCACTCCGCGCTTTAAGCGCGGAGTCTCCTTTCGCGAGATTCCGCGGTTGAACCGCGGAATGACGAGGTACCGCGAATCCCCTTCGTGCGCCTTGGTGCGCCTTGGTGCGCCTTGGTGGTGATATATGTATAAAAAGGAAAAGGAGAAAATGATGAAAACGAAAAACGCTTTTTTTGCCGCGGTGTTCGCGGCGGCGGCGCTGACGGGAATGCTGACAGCAATGCTGTTTGCGCCGGGGAGGGCGGACGCAGCGGAGAACGAGAAACGCGGCGTGTCGTACAGTTTCGAGAGCGCGTCCGACTCGGAGATGGCGCTCTTCGCGCCCAGCCTCAAGTGGTTTTACAACTGGGGGAACGGCCTCAGCAAGACCGTCGACAGCGCGGCAAAGGCCCACGGCCTCTCGTACTTCCCCATGGCCTGGAACGACGTCGAGGAGGACATCCTGCGCTACTACAAGAAAAACCACCCGGACTGCGAGTACCTCCTCGCCTACAACGAGCCGAACCTGACGGACCAGGCCAACATGACCCCCACGCAGGCCGCGAAAAAATGGAAGCGCCTGCTCAAGATCGCGAAGGAGTTGAAACTGAAAATCGTGGCGCCGGCCATGAATTACGGCACCCTGAAAGACTACGGCGACCCGATCAAGTGGCTCGACGAGTTTTTTGCCAAACCGGGCGTGTCCCTCAAGGACGTGTCCGCCATCGCGATTCACTGTTACATGAAAAACCCCGCCGCCGTCAAGAGTTACATCGACAAGTTCAAGAAGTACGGCAAGCCCATCTGGATGACCGAGTTCTGCGCCTGGGACGGCGGGGTCGCCTCCGTGGACGAGCAGATGGCGTACATGAGCGAGACAGTCGTCTACATGGAACTCGACCCCGCGGTCGAGCGCTACGCCTGGTTCATCCCCAAGGGTGACGAGGACGAGACGGTCGTGCCCTACAACAAACTGATCACCCAGAGCAAGCCCCCGGCACTCACCCCCCTGGGCAAGGTCTACGCCGCCATGACACGCTGTGACAAAACCGTGTACGCGGCGCCGGGGCAGACCATCGAGGCCGAGCATTTTTCCGACTGCAACCTCTCGCAGTCGGTCAACGCCGAAGGCTTCTCGCGCCCCGTGCATTTCCGGCCCAGCACCGATGCGGACGGCGGCCTGGACATCTTCGACTTTAGCGACGGCAAATGGGTCGACTACCAGATCGAGACCGCCGTGGACAAGCCCTACACCCTCTCGCTGCGCGCGTCGGCCGCCCAGCCAACCACGCTCATCATCTCCGTCGACGGCGGCCCCGCGCAGAGCCTCGCCCTGCCGCAGAGCGCCGCCTGGACAACGCACACGGCCCCCCTGCCGCTCGCCCCCGGCAAACACAGCCTCCGCCTGCAAGTGACCTCAGGCAACTGCGCCGTCAACTGGATTAAGGTTGAGTAGGGGGTGGCCTGCCCACTTACCAGTGGGCAGGCAGGGCAAACGCGCGGGGGCTGCTTCTGCGCGACCTTCCGCAATGGGAAACCTACCGCAAAATGCGCAGCCTCACAAGCCACACCTACGACGCATTCAACGCGGACGCGGTCGCCGCCATCGTCCCCGCCTTTATCGAAGACGCCGATTTTCTGTACGCCGCTATGCAAAGGCGGGCGTCTTAAACAGGCAAGTCACGGGGGAGGGGGCTTGTTTTCGAGGGTGGGATGTGGTACAGTAAAAGCATGAAAATAACAAGTATGGACAAAGCCGTGCAGACGGAATTGGAGACCCTCACGGGCATCATCCTCAACACCGTTCCTGTGGAACGGCTTATCCTTTTCGGCTCCTATGCCTACGGCACACCGCACAAGGGCTCCGACCTCGATTTATATGTGGTGCTCAAAGACGGTGTAGAGTTGCGCGAAATAGACGCGATGCTCCTCATTGGTCGGGCTATAGGTGACAAACAGACTATGTCGGTAGACGTCCTCGTCGGTAAATCCCGGTCTTATGCCGAGCGGAAGGTCCTGCCCACCATCGAGCGGAAAATCGCCCGGGATGGAAAGGTGCTGTGGAGCGTAGGAGGCGCCAATGGATAAACTAAGCATCGTTGCCGAATGGCGCAAATACGCTGACGAAGATCTTCGTACGGCAAATCACATGGCCCACAATATGTGGCCGACCCCTGATCATATCATCTGTTTCCATTGCCAGCAGGCGGTGGAGAAGTACCTGAAGGGGTTTCTCATCTTGCACGATGTGGAGCCGGAGCGTACCCACGATTTGAATATGCTGTGTCGGTTGTGCAAAGAATATAACGCCGCTTTTGCCGAAATCAAAGAGTATTGTTTCGACCTGACGCGCTATGGGGTCCAGCCCCGGTACCCTCTGGAGATCTACCTTGACAAGGCCGATATGTCCCGCGCCCTGCACTATGCGGAGGCCGTTCAGGCTTTCATGCGCCGGGCCGCGCCGGATATGTTCACGGAAACAGCGGCCACGGATGAGCAAAAAGGGGCGCTTCCGTAAAGTGCGCGGTATTCCCCATCATTCCGCGGCTTGGCATCTCCCCCAGGGCAACAGCATTTACTTTTCTGATCCCAAAAAACAGCGGAATTTACGCATTTTTAACCGCAAAGTCGCATAAGTCGCATAAGGATTTTATGTTCAAAGCCTCTTTTCTCCTT
>JAISTO010000089.1 GCA_031272575.1 Treponema sp.
TTCAGAGTGGGCTAAAGATATGGGACAAGTTTAGCTCTGGGGGGGGGGTAGGGGGGGGCACAGAAGCCCCCTTGACCCCCTCCCCTCCCCCCCCTATACTACCCCCATGGAAGCCCCCATGCGCGGCCTGGACGCGATCCTGCATGACCCCTCTTTCGCCCCGTACATCGCGCTCGAAAAAACGCTCCCCGCGGCGGAGGGCAGTTTTGCCCCTCTGCCGGCCGGCCTCGACCCCCGTCTCCGCGAGGCCCTGCGCCGCCGCGGCCTCGAGCGCCTTTACAGTCATCAGGCCGAGACCTTCGATGCCCTCGCGGATGCCCGCAACGTTGTGGTCGTTACCCCCACCGCTTCCGGCAAGACCCTCTGTTACAACCTGCCGGTCCTTCACGCGCTCCTTGCCGACCCCGACGCGCGCGCGCTCTACCTCTTCCCCACGAAAGCGCTTTCGCAGGATCAGCAGAGCGAGTTGAACGAGTTAGTGGGGAGTAGGGAATGGGGAGTGGGAAGTGGGGGGAGTGATGTGAAAGCAAGCGTTGCTGCCGGGAATACCTCTGACGATCACACAACGCCCCTACTCCCTACTCCCTATTCCCCACTCCCCATCAAAATAGCCACCTACGATGGGGACACCCCTGACCCCATCCGCGTCTCCGCGCGGGACACGGGCCGCGTCATCATCACCAACCCGGATATGCTCCATCAGGGCATACTCCCCAATCACCCCCGCTGGATCAAGTTCTTCTCGCGCCTCGCCTTCGTCGTCATTGACGAGATGCACATCTACAGCGGCGTCTTCGGGAGCCATGTGGCGGATTTGATCCGGCGCCTGCGCCGCGTCGCGGCCTTTTACGGGAGCCGCCCCCGCTTCATCCTCTGCTCCGCCACCATCGCCAACCCGCGGGAACTCGCGGAGGCCCTGGTGGGCGAGGAGGTCACCCTGGTGGACAAAAACGGGGCACCCCGCGGCGAAAAGAAGATCATCCTGTACAACCCGCCCCTCGTTGACGCGGTGCAGGGCATACGCCGCAGTTCCGTGGACGAGAGCCGGCGCTGGGCCCTCGCGTTCCTGCGGGCCGGCATCAAGACCATCCTCTTCGCGCACTCGCGGGTCAAGACCGAGGTGGCGGCCTCGTACCTGACCCAGGACCTCGCGAATCTCTACACCGGCAGCGGCGGCATCCGGGTCGTGCCGTACCGGGGCGGGCTCCTCCCCAACGAGCGCCGCGGCATCGAGCGGGGCCTCCGCGAGGGGAGCATCCAGGGGGTCGTCTCCACCAACGCGCTCGAACTGGGCATCGACATCGGGGGCCTGGACGCCTCAGTCGTCGCGGGCTTCCCCGGCTCGTTCAACAGTTTCTGGCAGCAGTCAGGCCGGGCCGGCCGCAGGGGGGGCCTCTCCGTGTCCGTCTTCGTGGCGAGCGCGGCCCCCATCGATCAGTTCATCATGGAAAACCCCGACTGGTTCTTCCGCAAAGCCGCCGAGGAAGCCCGCATCGACCCGGACAACGCGTACATCCTGAGCGATCATGTCAAGTGCGCCTGCTTCGAACTCCCCTTCCGCGACGAAGAGCTGACGGCGCCTCCCCTTCCACCCCCCTCACCCTCCCCCCCCTTCGGCACGGCAGCCGCGGACGTCCTCGCCTTCCTCGAAGAAGACGGCATAGTCCGGCATACGGCAGGACGCTGGCACTGGTCGGATCGCTCCTTCCCGGCGGAGCGGATCAGTCTGCGGAGCGCCACCGCGGATAACGTGGTCATCATTGATGCTACCGATGGCCGCAACCGGACCATCGGCGAGATGGACCGCCCCAGCGCCAAAGAGTTGATCTTCGAGAACGCGGTCTACATACACCTGGGCCGCCAGTACCTGGTGGAGAAACTGGATATCGCGAACCGCGCCTGTTACGTACGCGAGGCCTCGGTCAACTACTTTACCGATGGCCTGGTAAAGACCGACATCAAGGTGCTCAGCGAGGACGAGGCGTTTTCGTACCCCGCGGATGGGGGCAGAGTCGGCGCGCGGGGGGCCCTCTGCGACCTCCTCGTGCGCTCGCAGGTCACCAAATTCAAGAAAATCCGCTTCCGCACGAACGAAAACCTCGGCTACGGGGACATCAACCTGCCGGAAGAGGAGATGCAGACCCGCGGGCTCGTGCTCCTCTTTGGGCCTGACACCCACGCCGGGCAGGCGCTCGCGGCCTGGGACGAGGCCGGCGTGGGCGCGATCCTCTCCGGCGCGGGTACGCTGGTCAAGCAAATCGCGCCCATCTACCTGCTCTGCGCCCCCCGCGACCTCGGCGCGGCCGAGCGCACCCGCGACCCGCACTTCGGGGTACCCGCGCTCTGCATCTACGACAAGTACCCCGGGGGCACCGGCCTCAGCGAGGCCCTCGCCGCCAAAACCGCGCCCCTCTTCGCCGCGATCCGCGAGCGCGTGGAGCGCTGCCCCTGCGAAAAAGGCTGCCCCTCCTGCGTAGGCGCGGGCGGCTTCAAGGCCGGCACACGCCAGTTCCTGGCAGCGCTGTAGGGAAGACGCCAGGGGAGGATGCGGCTCCCCCCCTTTGGGGGGGTAGGGGGGGTCACAAAAGAAGCCTTCCTCCCCGCAAGGGGAGGATGCGTAAAATCCTCCCCCTCTAGTTGATCGCCGCGCCGGCGCCCCACAGGGCGGTGCCGTCTGCTGAAAGGGCGGTGAAGGTCTGCACCCACTTGCTGTGGTCGTCGTCCCACTCGCGGAGGAAGACGCCCTTGTACGTTGTGCCGTTCAGCGTGATCTCGGCGGTGTTGCTGCCGCTCAGGGTCCAGGAGCCTACGGTCGTGCTGCTCATGTCTTTTATGCTGCCGTCGTCCTCGAGGTTGTAGGTGGTCGACCCCTTCGCCGTGGTGTTCTTGTCCTTGCCGTGGTTGATCACCTTGTAGGTGCCGTTCAGTTGCCCCGCGGTGAAACTGCGCTCCGTGCCGCCGTCGTAGCGGAAGGGCGCGGCCACGAACCAGTTGTCCGCGTTCAGGAACAATTCCCGTACGCGTACCTGGTGCCCCTCGCCCTGCCCCACGAAGCGGGTGTGGTGGATCAGGAAGTACTTGCCGTTGCCGTCCGCGTATGCGCTGTTGTGCCCGGGCGACAGGTAGCCGGTCGAGGTCCCGCCTTCGCCGTTCAGGGAGGCGAACTGGTAGCCGCCCATCAACTTGACGCCGCGGCTCTCGTAGTTGCTGCTCGTAACGCCGTCGCCGGTGACGTCGTTGCCGGCGCGGTCCACGTAAGGCCCGGTTACGCTGTCGGCGCGGTAGACCCGCATGTGGTAGCCGCCGGTCGAGGTAAGGCCGTCGTAGGAAACGAAGAGGAAGTACTTGCCGCCCGCGTAGAGTATGTACGGCGCCTCTATGCCGCGGTCGTTAATGTTTTTGAGTATCCTTATGCCGTAGCCCCCGTTTTCGTTGTTGCCACTGTACGAGTTTGCAAGCCCGGTTTCCTTGTTAAGTTGCAGCAGGTAGATGCCGCCCCGCCACGAGCCGTACACGAGCCAGTAGTTGCCCTCCGCGTCCAAAAAGGACTGCGGGTCTATGCAGTTAGGATGACTATACCGGTCCCAGGGGGTGGTACCGTCCGGGCACTTACTGTTGCCCGCTTTTTCGGAGCGCACAAGCAGGCCCTTCGTTACGTAGCCCGAGTCGGGGTTGTCCGAAATGGCCACGCCTATGGCGCTTGCGTACGCGGAGGTGGTAATGCTGTAATACTGGAAGTACTTGCCCGACTGCGAGCCGTTGCCAGCGGGCATCTTGAATATGTCGCTGGCAAAGAAGTTCCAGCCCGCCTCGCTGTCTTCGCCCCGCTGCACGTCCGCGATCTGCCGCTCCATCGTCTGGTCGGCGGTGTCGGCGATGTTGGAAGAGCCGCCTGTGGGGTAGTACGCGCTTTGGCTGTAGGTGCTGGTCGCCCAGTCGTTGTGCCCGGTAGTCCACTGCATAAGGTCGTTGCTGTACGCGTCCGCGAGGAAAGACCCGATGACGCGGTAGCGCGGCGTACTCCCCACGCCCGTGTCCAGTATGGCCGGATCGTGCACGGTAACGTTCGAGAAGGTGGGGCTTGCCGGGTCCGAGTACCCCGTCCCCGGCTTGGTGATATTCGCGGGCACCCCGTTCAGCGCGTTCAGGAGCGCGTTGTCTTTTAGATCGGCTACTTCACCTGCGCTGAACGCCTTGTTGTAGATGCTGAAACTGTGGAACTTGGTGTCGAAAAGTTGCTGATCATAAACGCCGTTGGCATACACTTCTCCGCCTAACACATTATGCACCAAGGTACCTGCCGCAAAGTTGTTTGCTGCCCATGTAACCGCTCCGCTCATGACATTTACGCCGTCAAGATATACCGTTGCGGTGCTACTGTTTTGAGTAAGTACTAAATGATGCCAAACTCCTTTTGCGCCGCGGTTTGCCTCGGAAGTCTCCCAATTCACCATATCAATACGTTGATCGACATTACCCGTTTTTAAAACCATATTGGAACGATTCGACCAACTTATCCATAGCGCGTTAGACGGGGCAATGTGATCGGTAAAGCCGAAGAAGTACTGCCCGATTCGGTCACATTGCGCATTTTCCGGCAAACAGAAGTAGAATTCTATACTGAATTCGCTTTGCGCTGCCAACAAATCGCCCGCTGCGGCGCCGAGATCAATGTAGCCTACATCCACGTAATGGCCCCAATAGTTTCCACTCCACCATGGAACTTCGTCCCCATTCCCTGCACTGGAGCCAAGCAAGTTATTCAAGGTCCCCAGGGTGTTGTACACATATTGGCTGCCTACTTGCTGGAACGCGCCATTCGGACTCGTCGTTGCCTGGTAGACATCCCCCGTATAGGCGGTATTCACGAAGCCGTCGTGGCTTTCGTTCACCTCGTAGCGCAGTATGAGCGGGTCGTCCACCTCGGCGAGTACCGTTACGTCCCAGACCTTGGTCCGCACGATTTCGCTGCCTTTGTAAAAGGTGCCGGTCAGCGTAAGGTCGATATTGCTATTCCCCACTGCCGGGCGGTGTATCTCTCCCGCGTTATTCAGTACGCCGGTATTGCTCGAACTCCAGGTAATGGTAACGCCGCCGTCAAGGTTGACCGGCAGAGTAAGGTTGGTAATGAGGCCGCCCAGATTCCCCAGATCGAAGGAGTTGGCGATAAGGGTCGCAAGGGTGCCGTCGAGGTACAGTTCGCTTACGTCGGCCGCGTCCAGCGCCTGGCGGTACAGGGTGTGCCGGTAGAACTGCGCGTTCCGCAGGGGGTGGCTTGCGCCGAAGCAGGAGTCCCCCAGGTAGTTGTAGAGCAGCGTACCGGGGCTGAAGTCCTGCGTATGGTTTGTTACGGCGCCGCTTTGTACCAATGCGCCATTGAAATACAGCGCCGCGGTATCCGCGGACTGCGTTACCACTACATGCACCCATTGATTAACATTAAGGGGGTTGCCAACAAATCCTTTCGCGATGGATTCTCTTGCGCTGTTATTTACCATGCCGTACGTGAATTCGCGGCCCTGCAGGTACACCGCATTGGTGTTTGCTTCATAAAGCGCAGTATCCCAATCCTGTGTTACCGCAGTGCCGTCTTTGTTCGCAAAGGCCCAAACCATGTGCCCGTCGGGTAGAAAGTTGTATCCCGAAGGTATCTTGACGTACGTTTCTACGGTGAAGGCAGCAAGCCCCTCCAGTTTTGCGCCGGCGCCTGCCCCCAGATCGATGTAGCCGTCGTTTTGGACGCCGTCATTGTCGTTGTCCCAGTTGCCCGCGCCGAGGCCGTCGCTGCCCGCGCCGATGTCCACCACCTTCAGTTCGCCCAATTCGCGTACGAACGCGGTGTTCTTCAGCGCGGCGTTGGGGAGGCCGCCGAGCGTGTCGATGAAGGCGGTGCCGCTCTGGTTCTCCTGGAACGAGAAGAGCCGCAGTTCCGCCAGCGTCGGTATGGCGGGGAAGTTGATAGTTACCGTGTCCCCGTTGCTAAACACGACCGAATCCGCTCCCGCGTGGGTAAAGGAAGTCGAATCAAGGTTGACAAATGTGTAGCCCTCGGCGGGTGTAAGGGTGACAACGGCTTTGTAGGCCGCGCCCCGCGCAAAGGTACCGCTAAAATTGCTTCCCTCCGAGGTCTGCCACTGCACCGCGCCTGAGTACGCGGCCGTGCTGAACGGCTCGGCCGAAGACGCGGCCCTTGCCCTGGGCGCGGTTACGGCGCTGCCGAGTTCGAGATCATCCGCCAGCACGGTAAAGGCGAAGTCCGCGGCAGTGTAGGCCCTGACAAAAGAGGTGGTCTGCCCGGGGTAAATGTAGAGCGCTTCGTAGAGACCCGCGTAGCGCGTAGTCTTGCCGTCATTCCACGTGATCTGCAGGCGCACTTCGTACTGGCCCGCGTCAAGGGATGCCGTGCTTGCGGTCTGCTCCCCCGCGTTCAGGGTGATAGAAGTAGAGCCCCCGCCGCCGGCCGGCGTGTACGTGAACACGGAGCCGGTCGCGAAAGCGGGTACCGTTACGTCGTACGAGAAGGTACCGTTGGTGCCCGCTTTCGGCTTCAGGTGTATGCTTGCGTTGTTCGTGCCGTCCTGCACGGTAATGTCCGCGCTGCCTTCCGCGAGCGCGGCATTGCCCGCGCCGTAGCCGACGGCCGTTATGGTCCAACTGCCCACCGCGAGTTGTATGGGCTCGCTCACCGTCCCGCCGCTAATGTCAACCGTCTCGTGCGAAGCAGGCCCGCTGAAACTGAGCGTGTACTTTTCAAAGAGCGATTCTACGCCATCCGGGTAGAGCGTCCGCGCGGACGCGGCCTCGACGGACACGACCAGTTCGCCGGTTTTTGCCGCCGCGCCGGCCTTGCCCGGCCCGGCCAAAAGCGAGCAACCCGCCGCGCAGAGCAGGCCGGCTGCCGACAGCGCCAACAGCGCCAACGACGCTAACAGCGCCAACGACGCTGACAGCGCCGCACTTGTTTTTTTCATCATCGTTTCCTCCTTGCCTTAGGGCAGCACCGTGAACGAAATCGTTCTGGTCACGAGGTCCCCGTTAATCTTTCCCTTGAAGGTTATGCGGTGAGGCCCGGCATTGTAAGACGTGGCCACCACGCTAAACTCGTTGTCAGACGCGGCCGGCGTTTCGCCGCCGTCGACGTACCAGGCCGGCTCCGTGTAACCGCTCACCGAAAGGTTAATCTGGGTCGGCTTGCCGCCGGCGCCGGTCTTCGAAATGACGTTTTCACCGCTTCCGGCAATAACCACTTCGCCGTACTGCACCGTTATGGTGATGGTCAAACTTTCCGTCACCGTGATATGCGCAAGGCTGCTGGTCCACGCCGCGGTCGGCTGGCCGTTCACCCCTTCCTTCGTGTTCGTCACAATGACGTAGTAGTAGAACTCTCCGGCAGTACTTACCGGCGGCGTAAAGGCAGCCGCCGTTTCCGAAGGCACAAGGCTGCTCCCGGCGGTGCTGTTCGTTGTGTTGACGTACCACTGGTAGGTCAAAAGGCCGTCGTCAGTGGACGACGCCGTCACGCTTAAATCGGTGACGCTTCCCGCGCCCTTTGCGTAAGTCGCGTCCGCCAAAGCGGAAGCGCTTATGTCAGGCATCGCGGCGTTGGTAACCGGCGAGTCAGTAACGATGATGGAAACAATGCTGCTGGTTACCGATGCCGTCGTCGAGGCCGTAGCGTTGCTGTTGGTGTTGGTCACCACCACGTAGTAGTACGTTGTCCCCGCGCTGCTAACGGACGGCGTGTACGTTGACGAAGTTGCATCTGCACTCGTTGCGTCAACCGCCGCCGCGCCATCGGTGTTTGCGCTGCTGTTCTTGTACCACTGGAAACTGAGCGCCCCGCCGTCAGTTACTTCGGCGGTCACCGAAAGAGGTGTCACACCGCCGCTTCCCGTTTGATAAGCGTTTTGCTGCGGCTGCGCGGTTATAGACGGCGTCTGCGCGTTAAAGGTAACGGTAATCTTTGCGGCCTTGCTGCTCTTCGTAACTGCCTGCTGGTTCCCGTTCACCTCGCTGTTCGTGTTCCGCACTTCCACGTAGTAGTACGTGTCGCCGCGTTTTGTGCTGTCCACAGGCGGCGTGAACGTGCTGCTGCTGCTCCATTCCTGCGCCACCGCTCCTCCGCTGGTACTGTCGGCCGAATTACTGTACCACCGGTAGGAAAGTGAACCGCCGTCCGATACCGTCGCGCTTACGCTGAGGTCCGTTACGCCGCCGCCTTCCAGGTACGTCGCGTCAGCAAGCCCCGTTTCGTCAAGACCGGGCGCTTCGGCGTTCACGAGTACCGTCACCGTGGCGACCGTACTCACCGCCGTTTGGGTTTTTTTGCCGTTGACGTTGTTGTTCGTGTTCGTTACCACGACGTAGTAGTGGAGCGTCCCCATTGTGTCGACAACGGGCGTGTACTCCGAGCCGCCGCTAATGGCCGAACCTGAAACCGGCGTCCCCCCCGACGTGCTGCTGCTTGTGTTCCTGTACCACTGGTAACTGAGATCGCCCCCGTCGCTTGCCGAGGCTTTCACCTGAAGCGCCGCTGCCGGATCCCCCTTCGTGTACGAAGTGGTGGGAGCCGGCTGCTCTGAAATGAGCGGCGCCGCGGCGTCAACGGTAATATCAATCCTGACTACGCGGCTTTTCGTCGTCGCGATAGTGGAGCCCACAGCTGCTTTGTTTTCGTTCGTGTTGGTGATGAGCACGTAGTAGTAGAAGGTGCCCATAACGTCCGCGGGCGGCTTGTAGGACGCGTCGTCCGCGTCCGCAATCTTGTGCGAGTCGTCGATAATTACCGCGTTCTCCGTGTTGACGTACCACTGGTACGTAAAGTCGTCGCCGTCCTCGATCCCGTTGACCGTTACACTCAGCGCCGTGACATTTGCCTCGTCCGTCCCCCTCGGGTACGAAGCGTCCTCGAGCGAATACGGCGCGCTGATCACCGGGACCTTTGCGTCGTTGCCCGGCTCTTTCAGCACCGTCACCGCGATGTTGCGCGTGGCAATGATCGAGCCGTTCCGCCTGAAGACGGCGGTCAGGGTCACCTCCGCGTTCTGCTGGAGCGCGCCGGGCCGCGTCACCACGCCTTCCGCGCTCAGCGCCGCGCTGTTGCTCGACCACTCCACGGTAATGCCGTGCGGCAGTTCCGTTACCAGCGTAAGGTTCCCGCTTACCGCGCTCAGGTCGCCCGCGGGGAGGTAGAACGCCGCCGTCAGGTTTGCCGCGAGGTCCTCGTCGTACAGATGGGTAATGTTGTCCGCGCTCAGCGCCTCGCTGTAAATGTTGAAGGCATAGTAACGGGTATCAAACAATTGCTGATCGTAGAGAGCGTTGGGATACAATTCACCGCCAAGGATATTGTGATCCAGAGTGTCATCGGCAAGGCTGTTCAACGATGCGTCAAGCGTTCCGCTGTATATTGACGCGCCGTCAACATACACCGTTACACTCGTATTGTCTTTGGTCACCACAACCTGATGCCACTGCCCCAATTCACCGCGTTTTGTATTTGCGATTTCCCAGCCCGCATCAACTCTTGTATCATCGTCCTCGAGGTTGTCATCGTTTTTGTACTTGTATAGGAGGGTAATATCGCGATAGTTAAACCAGATCGCGTTGGTGGGCGTTACCTGATCCGAGAAGGCCCAGACGTACTGACCAATTCTGTCAATCTGCGCGTTGGAAGGAAGACAGAGCCAGGTTTCCACAGTATATTGATTAAGACCTTTCATCAAATTGCCGGAGG
>JAISTO010000149.1 GCA_031272575.1 Treponema sp.
GAAGTTATAAGTGCGGCCGCTCTTGTCTATTTTGTAACCGGACAGCGATCCCTCCTTTACCTCGTATAGCCCTGTTCCCCCCGAGACTATTTCACCCGATCCGGAAGCCATGTTTGAAGGCAAAAGAACTCTGTCAGCCATTAGCACACGACAGGGGTCACTCCCTCTGTTTTCTACGGAAAAGTACACCTTTTCTGTCATCAAAGTATCGCGTTGTACGATGCTATCCAAAGGAGGAATGGGAGGGATGACGTTATTTTGATCAGCCTCAATATCCGCCACCATCACCCCCTGGGTTGCCTCTGTTGGCGTGTAGATGATCCGCAGCAAGGCGTCAAGCGCCACATGGTAACTGATGTAAAAATAACTGCGGCCGGCCGCCCACTCAATTTTTCGCGACAAGGTGTTCGGGGTGACCACGGTTATTTTATCAGCATCCTGACGAGCATGAGCAGTGTAGATCGTCACCGGGAAACCACGCTCCCTGTTGTCAAACTGGACGGTCGTTTTGGCAGCAGTTGGGTCCTCTGTCACACCCTGGGGACAGCCCGTCAACAGTACGGCCATTACGGCCGGGATAACAAAAAGAATCTTTCTCATTCCCATCCTCCTTCGCTGCCGGTCAGGCGGAGGTTCAGGTTAACCCCCGCGCCGGCAGTCGTATTGCGTTTTAGGGCCGCAGCGCCCGTTTCTTCATTTGCGGTGACATAGACCGCGTGCCCGTAGTTGTTACCGTCAGTAGCCGTGTTTTTCTGCGAACCCGACGCGTTCGAGCCGTAAATAACACCGCCGGTCTTGGTAAAGGGACTGGACCTAGCTGCATGATACTCATGATACACGCCACCGCCCCATTTCGCGGTATTCCCGCTGATAGTCCCTCCGCTCATCGTAAAGATGCCGTTGTTGAATACCGCGCCGCCGGAGTTCGCCACGGTATGTCCGCTGATGGTTCCCTCATTCATAATAAAGGTCCCTTCCACATACACGCCACCGCCGGCAGAACTCGCCGCGGAAGACGTATTATGACTGATGGTTCCCCCATTCATAATAAAGATCTGGTTCTCGCCCACACACACTCCGTTGCCGACCGATACAGAGTCAGGTCCCCCGGATGCAGCATTATTCGAAATAGAACCGCCGTTCATGGTGAAGGTACCATTGGCCCCCCCCAGATGTGCAGGTAAACGCCGACGCCCGCTATTGTATAGGGCGAGGGCGATGACGCGGTGTTATTCGCAATGGAGCCGCCATTCATGGTAAAATCCGCGCAGTACACGTAGACGCCAGCACCAATGGCGTTGCCGTAAGTGGAGGTAACGCTGTTCCCGCTGATTTCTCCACCGTTCATGATGAAATTGCCTGGAGACCACACAACCACTCCACCGCCAGAGGCACCCCATGTCACCGTTTTGTTGTTGCCGGTGATCTTTCCGCCGTCCATGCGAAAGGTACCGCCATTATAAATTTTAATTTCGACCGCATGCCAGGCAGCGCCTTTCAGAGTCGACCCCGCTTTCATGAGAAACGTGCCGCCGGATAGCGTTACCAGACAATACTGCAGGTTGTTGCCATCCAGGGTAACGTTACTGTCAAGGACCAGGGTAACGCCCTCCGGGATTGCGTCAAAAAGCACTGCTGCGTTGTTAGTAATTGTTCGATTCGCGGCGCCGCCCCGGAGGAAGATGGTTTTTACCGCGCCGCCTGAAAAGATTACACTGGAAGAGAGCGAGAAATCCCCGGTCAGATTAATGACGTATCTCCCGCCCTCAGCAGCATTGATGTCGGCAACAGCGGCGGAAAATTTTTCTTCGGAACCAGCGTTGTACTCCTTACTGATGCTCGCGTCTGTGGTGACCACGGAGGAACGTGTACTTTCTCCCGCGACATTGACCGCGCTCACCTGGTAGTAATACGTAATCCCCCCAACAGATGTGGCATCGGTGTACCAGGGAGACACGCTGGTGCCTATCATCTGGTACGGTCCGGTTTCACCTGTTTCGGCACGGTACACGCGGTAAGACTGCGCCCCGGGAACCCTGTCCCATTCCAAAGTAAGTTGTTCCCCAGAGGCAAAGCGGAGATTCTGCGGCTCTCCCGGGGGAACACGCGGCGTCTTGACCCGAACCTTGGTCGACTCCGGACTGTCACCCGTTACATTGCAGGCAACTACATAGAACTCGTACCAGGTATCGATCTCGAGATCGGTCACAAAAGCCTGGGAACTGTCTTCCCCCTCCACCCTCAGCGAGGCAAAGTCTTTGCTGTTCGTGTCGGCGCGGCCGTAACAGATCAGGTAAGAATCCGCGTCCGTGACCGGAGTCCAGGACACGAGGGCTTCGACCCCCGACGCCTGGAGAACGACCTTAACGTTTTCCGGCATGGCCGGCGTATCAATGCCCGGACTTATGTTGGCAAAAGTTACCGGCGTATCCGTGTCGAATCTGACTCCTGTGCCCGTAAACGTGAAACGGTAGTAGTGACCGTCGACAAACTTCCCGTCGGGAAGTGAAGCAGAGGGAAAGTCATAATAAATGGAGTTTCGATCTATTTTGTAACCGGATAAGAGTCTCGAATCGTTTTTGTCTAAACGGTACACCGCTGTGTTACCCACATCTATGAGTTCAGAAGTCACGTGTAAGGGAGAAAGAATACTATCGCCTTTCACCACGCGGCAGGCAAAATCTCCCTTGTTTTCCATAGAAAAGAAAACATCCTGCGTCATAACAACGCCGGGGTCTTCCAGGAGAGGAATTTCAACCGTGGTGTTTATATCAGCCTCAATATACTTCGGCACCTCGGCTTGCGCTTGGTTGCTTGGTGTGTAGACCAGTTGCACCAGTTGTTGCTCCTTAATCGCGAAATGATAACTGAGGTAGAAATAGTTAGGCCCTGACTCCAACTCTTTCTGCCGCGACAAGGTCCTCGGGTTGACATCGATGATCTTATCGGTGCGTCCATCATCAGCATAGATCGTTACCGGAAAATCACCGCCCCTGTTGTCAAACTGGACGGTGGTTTTGGGAACAACCGGGGTTTCGGTCGCGGCATTAGGACACCCCATAAAAAGCACGGCCGTCATGGCCAGGATAACCAGCAGCCTGTCGGACTTGTATTGTCGCGGCTGCTTTTGCAGTGTACGCATTGTGTTACCGCCTTTTAAACACAGTGACGGCCCCGCCAACAGCGGGACCGCCGCCCGTATTATTCCGGCTCCTCCAGGTCGTCAAGAGAGAGCTTCCCGCCCCTCCCATTGTCGGTATTCTGCTTACCGTCCCACTGGAACTTGCCGCTCTTCAGAACGGTAATCTGGTAAACATAATCAAGTTCAAGGTTGAGCATATCCGTAGAAACCGACGCCCCGGTACTGTCTATCAGTTGACCTGCATCACTCAGGGCTTTTTCATAGCCCGGCCAGCCAATCTTGTAAGAGCCCACATTGACCGTACTGTTGTAGGTGTTTCCCACTTTCCCCACGTCAACGGCGAGCGTGGCAGTTTCAGCGTCACTCAGCACGGTAAAATCAGTTTCCACATTGACTCGGGTATCGCCCTTGATGAGGCTGAGCCCATTGCCTGATGCATTGACAATGACGAGATAGGCGCTCCCCGTTGAAAAGGTCTGGGCCGTATCCACAAAGTCGTTGGCGTTGATGATTGTCGTTCCGGTTTCCTTGATATTGACACTTTTAAACCACGACTGCCCGCGGACAGCCTCATTCTCATGGCTTTGGGAGAATGTCGGCTTGATCGTGATCACATTATTGTGCCTGAAGTCGTACTTTTTGATCACAGGAAAAAAATTATAGGTACCCGGAGTCAAATGAATCTGCGTATAATCGTTGGCGTAATCGTGATAGTCTACGCCCGCCTTCACGGTCCCGTTCTCCGTATCGCCGCCGGTGTTGAGATTAAGTTCACACCCGACGATAGCCGTCAGCGCCGCGAACAGCGCTATCCACCGCACACTTTTTGTCATCATGACAAATCCTCCTTTTGAAAAAAGGGATATAACATATACTCCCCGCGTACGCGGGAAGCCGCGCCCCGGCAGAGATTCCGCCGGAACACGTAAAGCGGACACAAGGCCGCCTCACGCCAAAGGAGAGAATAGAGTAGAGAAAAAAATGAGTTTACGAGCGGGACGGGGGGGGGGGCACAACAACACTATTCTGGTGTGTTACCGCGATTCCACGCCCGCAAGCGCGCCCCGCACGGAGAGAAGAAGCGCCCCGGAAAGGGGCTGTTTTTTTGACACAAAACTCGCAATGCATACCTGTTCCTCATACGCGCCGTCTCCGGCAGCGTCAAGCAGTATCCGCAAAAGTTCCCTTCGCGGACTATAAAGGCAGTATACTCTATAGCGAAAAAATATGTCAATAGGGCTGCTCCCCATTCACGGGAAAATAAGCAGAATTATCCGCAAAACTACTTAACAAACGTTGGGAATTTGGAAAGTTTTCGCAGTATACTATAGGGTTAGGAGGTAACCGCGAATTACGCGAATGAACGCGAATAATACAAAAGTATTCGTGATAATTCGCGTAATTCGTTAGCAACGAAGTTGCTACTAAATTCGGTCGATCCCGCGTCATTTTCCCCGGCCACCCCCTGCCCCTGCGAGAGAGGTGACTCCCCCACCAGAGAAGGCCAGCGCGGCTGCGCTGCCGCCCCACTTGACTCCCGCGCCCCTTTCACCCCAGCATACCCCTATGGAAAAACAGGAAATAACCGCGCGGGCGCGGCGCTATATCAGCCTCGAAAGTGACGCGGGCTTCCGCGGCGAGGTGGAGGCGCTCCTTGCGCAAGAGGACTGGAAGGAACTCGAGGATAGGTTTTACCGTACGCTCGAGTTTGGGACGGGCGGGCTGCGGGGCGTCATCGGGGGCGGCGATAACCGCATGAACACGCTGGTGGTCAAAAACGCGACGCAGGGGCTGGCCAGTTACCTGCTGCGGGCGCTCCCCGAAAAAGCGGCCGCGGGCGCGCTGAGCGCCGCGATAGCGTACGACAGCCGCCGCTATTCGAAGGAGTTCGCGGAGGCAGCGGCGCTCATCTTCGCGGGGAACGGCATAAAGGCGTACCTCTTTTCCGGGATGCGGCCCACGCCGGTGCTCTCGTTTGCCATCCGCGCGCTGGGCTGCGACACCGGCATCGTGGTCACCGCGAGCCACAACCCGCCGCAGTACAACGGCTACAAGGCCTACTGGGCCGGCGGCGGCCAGGTGATCCCCCCGCACGACGAGGGCATCATCGCGGAGGTGAACCGCGTGACCTCGGTGCATACCCTTACGCGGGATGAGGCGCTCGAGCGCGGGCTTCTGGTCTACATCGACAAGGAGATTGACGGCCCCTACCAGGCCATGGTGAAAAGGCGGCTCTTCCGGCCCGCGCTTGTGCGGGAGCAGGCGGCGTCCCTTCCCATCGTGTACACCCCCCTGCATGGCACAGGCGCCCCGCAGGTCGAGGCTATCCTGGGGGGCCTCGGTTTCAAGGTCACCACCGTGCCCGAGCAGCGCGAGGGTGACGGCGCCTTCCCCACGGTATCCTACCCCAACCCGGAGGAAGCGGCCGCGCTCGAGATGGCGATCACCCTGGGGAAAAAGACCGGCGCCCTCCTCGTCATGGCCACGGACCCGGACGCTGACCGCTTTGGCGCGGCCGTGCCTGCGCGGGATGGCGCGGGCTTCACCCTGATCACGGGGAACCAGATGGGGACGCTCCTCGCGGACTACCTCTTCCTCTCCCTTAAGGAAACGGGTACCATGCCGGAGCGCCCCGCAATGGTCAACACGATAGTCACCACCGGTATGCAGGCGGCGGTCGCGGCCTCGTACGGGGTCGAGTGCTTCGAGTGTCTCACCGGCTTCAAGTGGATAGCGGACCTCATGCGGCGCGCGGAAGCGGACGGGAGTGCCACTATCATCTTTGGGGATGAAGAAAGTTACGGCTACCTGGTGGAAAACGAGGTGCGTGACAAGGACGGGGTCTCCGCGGCCGCCCTGGTGGCGGAAATGGCGCTCTACTGGCGGAGCCAGGGCAAGAGCCTCCTCGACCGCCTCGACGACCTCTACCGCGCTCACGGCTACTGGGAGGAAACCGGCGTGTCGAAGTACTTCCCCGGGCCGGAGGGGCCGCGCACCATGGCCGCCATCATGGAAGCGTACCGCGCCGCGCCGCCCGCCGCGCTGGGGGGCATCGCGGTAACAAAGGTGCGCGACATCCTGCGCTCCGTCACCCTCTTCCCGGGTACGCCCGGCAAAACCGAGCCCATCGCGCTCCCCAAGAGCGACGTGCTCCAGTTCTGCCTCGCGGACGGCACGGTCGTCAGCGCCCGGCCGAGCGGCACGGAGCCGAAGATCAAGTTCTACGCGTCGTGCCGCACCGAGGTGGGGCCGGGCGGCCTTGCCGAAGCCCGCGCCGAGGCAGGCCGCAAACTAAAGGCGATCAAGGACGACATCATCAAAGTGATAGGCAAGTAACATGGGCAGCGACATCTCCGGCATGAGCCCCGACGTCGACCTCCTCGTCATCGGGGCGGGGCCCGCGGGGCTTAGCGCCGGGCAGTACGGGGCCAGGGCGGGGCTCAAGACACTGGTCCTCGAAAAGACGGCCCCCGGGGGGCAGGCCCTCCTTATCGACCGCTTGGAAAATTACCCGGGGTGGGGAGCAGGCGGCGAGGCGCTCTCCGGTTTCGACTTCATCCAAAATCTCCAAACGCAGATGGCGGACTTCGGCGCCTCCCTCCTGAACGAGGAAGCGGTCGCCATAAAAAAAGACGGCTCCCTCTTTCGCGTAACCCTGGCGGGGGGCGCGGAAAAAACCGCCGCCGCCGTCATCCTGGCCACGGGCGCGCTCCGCCGCACCCTCGGCGTGCCGGGCGAGGCCCGCTACACGGGCCGGGGCGTGTCCTACTGCGCCACCTGCGACGGCCCCTTTTTCCGGCGAAAAAAAGTTTTCGTGATCGGGGGGGGGGACGCGGCCTGCGACGAGGCCTGGTTCCTCGCCCGCCTCGCGTCGAAGGTGGTGGTCGTGCACCGCCGCGATCGCTTCCGGGCCCAGCGCGCGCTCGCGGAGCGGGTGCTCTGTCACCCCGCCATCGAGGTGCGCTTCAACACGATCCTCCGCGAAATAAAAGGTGACGATGATGCCGTCTCGTCCGTGGTGCTCGAGCGCCTCCCTGTCACCCCAACCGAAAGCGAGCCCCTCGTCTACGAGGATGACGGGGCCGCGGTCTTCATCTTTGCCGGCACGGAGCCCCAGTCGGGCCTGGCGCCGGACGCCGCGAAGGACGAGGCGGGCTATCTGCGCACCGGCGCCCGCATGGAGACCTCCCTGCCGGGGCTCTTCGCCGCGGGCGACCTCCGCGCCGGGGCCTTCCGCCAGGTGGTCACCGCCTGCGCGGACGGGGCGGCCGCGGCGCACTACGCCGCCGCGTGGATAGACGCCCAGCGCGGCGCCGCTTACGGGGCCCCCGCATGAGCGGCAGCGTCTTCGGCAGGCTCTTCCGCGTGGTCACCTTCGGCGAAAGCCACGGCCCGGCCACCGGCTGCGTCATCGACGGCTGCCCCGCGGGCCTCCCCCTGCGCAAGGATGACATCTGCCGCGACCTGCTGCGCCGCCGTCCGGGCGCGGGCGGGGTATCGACCACCCGCCAGGAATCTGACGAGCCGGAAATCCTCTCCGGCGTCTTCGAGGGGAAGACCCTCGGCACCCCGATCTGTATCATCATCAGAAATCAGAATCAAAAAAGTGATGACTACGATACCCTCCGTGACGTCTACCGCCCAGGCCATGCGGACTGGACCTGGGAGGCGAAGTACGGCCTGCGGGATCACCGGGGGGGGGGCAGGGCCTCGGGCAGGGAGACCGCGGGCCGTGTCGCGGCGGGCGCGGTCGCGAAGGTCTTCCTGGCCTCGCTCGGCGTTTCCGTCAGGGCCTGGGTCTCCGCGCCGGAGGGCCTCGCCCAGGACGCCGCCGGGGCTGCCGCCGGGGCCGCAGCCGGGGCTGTAGCCCTGGCCGAGCGCCTCCGCGCCGAGGGCGACAGCATAGGCGGGGCGATCACCTGCCGCGTCGAGGGGCTGCCGGCCGGCCTGGGGGAGCCCGTCTTCGACAAGGCCGGCGCCCTGCTCGGCCAGGCTATCCTCTCCATCGGGGCCTGCAAGGGCATCGAGTTCGGCGAGGGCTTCGCCGCGCAGGCCCTGCGGGGCTCCGCGCACAACGACGCGATCCTCGCCCCCCCGCCCGCGGGAAAAGACGCCTTCGCGACGAACCATGCGGGGGGTATGCTGGGGGGTATTACCACGGGCCAGGCCCTCGAGTTCCGCGCGGCCTTCAAGCCCACGGCCTCCATCGCCGCCCCCCAGAGCACCTGCGACCGCCAGGGCCGGCCCCGCACGCTCAGCGTCGGCGGCCGACATGACGTGTGCATAGTCCCCCGCGCGGTCCCGGTGGTAGAGGCCATGGCCGCCCTCGTCTTCGCCGACCTCGCCCTGCGGCAGCGCGCCGCGTCATTATGATGAGCGAAACCCTCCGCGGCACCGTCGAAAGCATAGCCCCGGGCGGCGAGGGGTTTTTCAAACAGGATGGCAAGAGTTTTTTTGTGGGGCTAAGCGCCCCGGGAGACACGATTGCCTTTCGCGTCACCGAGGAGCACAAGTCCTGGGCGCGGGGCGCGCTGCTTGAAGTGCTCTCCCCCGGGCCAGGCCGCGTCACCCCTGTCTGCCCCTGTTACGGCATCTGCGGGGGCTGCTCCCTGGGGCACCTCTCGTACGAGAGCCAAATCGAGGCGAAAAAAACTATACTGGCGGACAGTTTTCTGCACATAGGGAAGATTTTTCAACTACCGGTCATAAAAGTGACTAGTGGACAGCCGTTTGAGTATCGAAACCGCGCGAGGCTCCATGTTGACGGGAATGCGCTGGGCTTCAAGGCGCGGGGGAGCGGCGCGATTGTCCCCCTTGGCGACTGCCCTGCCTGCGTTCCGGAGCTGCGGCGTTTTCTTGCAAGGGCCGCGGAAACGCCGCTGCCGCGGGGCGCCGCGGAAATCACCCTGTACGCGCGGAACGGAACGCTCCTCCGGGAAGGGGGACAGCGCCGGGGAAAAATCACCTTTTTGGATAAAGATCTAAGCGTGGACTGCGGGCTTTTCTTTCAGAGCAACGGCGCGCTCCTCGAGCGGCTCATAACCGCGCTCCGTGAGGCCGCGGCGCGGGTGGACGAGGGGCTTCCGCTTGCCGACCTCTACTGCGGCGTGGGGACCTTTGCCGCGTTTCTCGGGGAGCGGTTTTCGGGCGGGCCGCGGCCTGCCGTCACCCTTGTTGAAGCAAACAAAAGCGCGCTCGCGCTGGCCTGCGAAAACTGCGCGGCCTTTCCCCTCGAGGCTGCCGCGCAGGACTGCGGGACCTGGGCCCGCGCCCATGACCTGTCGCGGTACGGCATGGTGGTCTGTGACCCGCCGCGGCAGGGGCTGAGCGCGGGCCTCGCGGCCGCGCTCGCGGAACGGGGGCCGCGCCTCCTCGCGTATGTCTCCTGCAATCCGGCCAGCCTCGCGCGGGACGCCGCCATACTCCGCGCGGGGGGCTTCTTTCTCGACAGCCTCGGCTTCTTCGACTTCTACCCGCACACGGCCCACATCGAGGCGCTCGCGCTCTTCACGAGGGACGCCGCATGATCATCACCTTAACTGAAGAAGCGGAAGCGGGGCTCGCGGCCGAGCCGCGCGTCATCGCCGTCAGCCCTGACTTCGCTGCGGTCTACAAGCCGCCCCGTATGCACTGCGCCCCCGCCGCCCCCGGCCGGCCTTGCCGCGGCACCCTCCTCGAATGGTGCGGGGCGCTTTTTCCGGAGACGCTCGCCGTGTCCGGCCGCGGCCGGGGCGAGGGGGGCCTGCTGCACCGGCTCGACTACGAGGCGCGGGGCCTGGTGCTCTTCGCGCGGCACGAGGCGGCCTTCGCCGCGCTCGCCGCGCAGCAGGAGGCGGGGGCCTTCGTGAAAGAGTACACGGCGCGCTCCGCGGGTGTGCGCGCCCCCCTCCCGGCGGGCTTCCCCCCCCTGCCCGAGGGGCTTGCCTCCGCCCCGCTGCCGCCCTCGCGCTCCCGCGGCGCGCTCCACATAGCGAGCGCGTTCCGGCCCTACGGCCCGGGCCGCAAAGCCGTGCGTCCCCTCCCCGCCCCCGCCAGGAATGCCGCCCTCGACCAGGGCCTCCCCTACGTGACCGAAATGCTCGAGGCGGTGCCAGAGGCATTGCCGGAGGCAGCGCCGAAGGCGGGCGGGTATCGCTTTACTGTGCGCCTCCGCCGGGGCTTCCGCCACCAGGTACGGTGTCACCTCGCGTGGATCGGGTTCCCCCTGGCAGGGGATACGCTCTACGGCGGCGCCCCCGCTGACTTCCTGGCCCTCTGCGCGCGCCGCCTGGAGTTCGCGCTTTGAGGTGGGGATTCCGCGCTTAAAGCCCCCTGCATTCGAGGGAGAAGCGCTTGTCCCGCGCCGCGCCCATCGAGAAACTTTTTCGCGGGAGGGGGCCGCCGCGGGCTACTGACGCGAAAAGGCCCTCTTTCGCGAAGGGGGGCAAAAGGACCCCGACGGCAGAAGCCGCGGCAGAGCCTCCGCCACCCGCCGCGGCCTCCGCCACCCGCCGCGTTTCCTCCTCGCCGTGGAGGTAGTCTATGCGGATGCCCTGCCTTTCCCGCGTCAGGGCCTCGAGCGCGGGTTCCACGAGCGCGGCAGCGGCCAGCGCGCCAGTGGTTTGCACCGCGGCGCAGTGAGCGCCCGCGGGCCGGGCCTCGAGGCCGGGGACCGCCCGCAGAACGGAAAGAACGGTATCCATGTCAACATTGAAAAGGACACGGTGGATAGGCTCGAAACGGAGCGCGGGGCTGTACAGGTTGACCAACTCGACGAGCGCCCACCTGAGCGGGTGCTCCGCGAGGCGCTCTTCCCCGGCATGGGCTTTTTTATGCTCTTCCCAGATGGCCTTCGCGGCCGCGAGCGAGTGGTTGCCATCCCCCACCGCAAAGAGGAAGGGGGCGTTCCCGGCGCCGGCGCCGCGCTCCGCGTTTTTGAGCGCGTCTTGAAAGGCGCGCGCGGCCAGCTCCAGGGCCTCGCCCTCGAGCGGCCAGCCGCTCACATGGCCCGCGCCCTCGAACAAGTCCGTGTCGTAGAGGGGCATTTGCTGTTTGGCCGTTTTGGCGAGCGCGGGGAGGATAAGGTCGGCGGGGTCATCGAAGAGCACCATGCTATGCGGCGTCTCGAGCGCGGCGCCTCTGCGGAGGGCCATGCGGGGGGGGAGGCGGTCGGGCACCGTGTCCTCGGTAGCGCGCGCGAGGGTCTTTGCGCCGGGGCGCCAGTCGTAGGCATCGAGATCGAGCGCCGCGACAAGGCCCTGCCGGACGCCGGCGCCGCAGAGCCGCTCTACATAGACGCAGCAGCGCCGCGGAGGAGCAAAGACGGCCCGGCGGTACCGGCGCATTGTTTCGTGAATGGCCGCTTTTTGGGCATCGAAACCCGCGTCAGGCAAAAACGCCTCGGGAAGAATAAGGTTGATGGTAGAGGGCGCGTCCCCCGCGAATGCCCGCACCCGTTCCCAGTAGGCCCGGTCCTGCGTGTACTGATCACAGGCAATGACCGCCCACTTTTGCATATCCGTGCCGGCCGCGGGCAGCAGTATATCCGCCGCGCCGAGGCCGGCCGCATTGAGCGCATCCTGGTACATGGTGACAGTATAGCGGAAACAGGGGTGAATGGGAAGGGGGGGATAGGGAGTGAGGAGTGGAGATTCCGCGGTCGAGCCGCGGAATGACGAGCGCTCCGTCACGCCGCGCATGGCAACCCTCCGTCACGCCGCGCATGGCACCCCCGTCACTCCGCGCTTTAAGCCTAAACTTGTCCCATATCTTTAGCCCACTCTGAAGAAACAGGATTTTAAGAATTTAACCGCGAATTATGCTAATGAACGCGAATTTTATTAAGAGTA